>CALDTX010000182.1 GCA_937923565.1 uncultured Granulosicoccaceae bacterium
TGTTGAAACGCTGGTGTATTTACCGTTGGTTTTACCACCCACCGTGCTGGGCTATTACCTGCTTGTTGCGCTAAGCCCAAACAACGCATTCGGGCAGTGGCTAAGTGAACTGTTTGGCGTACCGTTGGTTTTCAGCTTTCAAGGCTTAGTGCTTGCGTCGATCATCGCTAACCTGCCCTTTGCAGTTCAACCTATACAGCAAGCGTTTGCTGCAATCGCTCAAGATACAAGAGAAGCGGCGTGGGTAAGTGGTTTGTCTTCAACGCAAACCCTATTTAAAATTGAATTGCCGCAATGTTGGCTTGGCTTACTGTGTTCGGCAACACTGACGTTTGCGCACACACTTGGCGAGTTCGGCGTCGTATTGATGATCGGTGGCAATATCGCCGATGAAACCCGCACATTGTCTATCGCAATTTATGAAAGTGTTCAGGCTTTTGATATGGGCGCAGCCAGAAATATGACCATTGGCCTGTTGCTGTTCTCTTGTGTGGCTTTGGCAATCGTACGGTTAAGCGGTTACCGAGCCGCTAACAATCGTCGAATGTAGTGAAAAGCCAGCTCACTAACATGCCAATCGAAATTGAACTAAACCAACGCAATCCAATCCCTATACAGGCTCAGCTACGCTGTGCACCGGGTGAACTGTTGGCATTGAGCGGACCATCAGGCGCAGGCAAAACAACAGTTTTACGCATGATTGCCGGTTTGCAACTAGCGGAGTCAGGCGTTATAAACTGCGCCGACACCACTTGGTTCAACAGCGATGAGAACATCAACTTGCCGATACAACAGCGACGCGTCGGCATGGTGTTTCAACAATATGCTTTGTTTCCACACTTGAACGTTATCGACAACGTGTGTACTGCCATGACGCATTTGCCCAAAGGCATCCGTAAAAACAAAGCATCAGAGTTGTTGGCGCTAACGAATATGCAAGGTTTGGAAAAGCGCCGGCCCAATCAACTCTCCGGTGGACAAAAACAGCGTGTTGCACTGGCTCGGGCACTCGCTCGTGACCCTCAAGTGCTCCTGCTCGACGAACCGTTTTCAGCTGTTGATCAGCTAACCCGTCGCAAGCTCTACAGAGAGTTAGCCCAATTACGGTCGTCTTTAGCCACCCCCATGATTCTGGTTACCCACGACATGCGGGAAGTTCAGCAACTGGCAGATTCCTTATGCCTGATGCATCACGGGAAAACCCTGCAAAGTGGCCCGGTTAATGATGTTATGCGACACCCGGACAACGCCAATATAGCCAAATTACTGGGACACCAGAATGTCTTTAAAGCCACGCTGGAAAAACACAGTCAGCACGATACTGTGCATTGCCTGGGCAGCGTTCTAACCGTGCCAAAGCAGGCAAACCTGAATGACAGTCAGGTCGACTTGTTAATCGAACCTTCGGCCATTATTTTACACAGACGAGATCGACCTTCACTCGGTGAACGGGAGAACCCGGTGCATGCCAGTGTTATCGATGCAGTCGCCTTGGGCGATGAGTTATCACTGGTATTACAGGCAGGCGATAATAACGATAAGCTGCATTTTCAGCTATCGCGTCATGTGGCACAACGGAACCAAATTCAGACGGGTGCAAACATTACAGTATCCATTCTCTCTGAAGGCGTACATCTTATGAAAAATGAGGCGTAGATTATGATAAACCGTTTTTTCAAAGCCAATCGACGTGCGTTCAAATCTTTGTCTGAACAAGAGGTGCTTGCACTGGCCATTTCTTCAGAAGAAGATGATGCTCGAATCTATCGTGCTTACGCCGACGGGCTAAGAGCAGACTTCCCTGCCAGCGCCAATATCTTCGACGAAATGGCCAAAGAAGAAAATCACCATCGTGGCCTGCTGATCGAACTTCATAAGAAACGTTTTGGCGATCAAATTCCGTTGATTCGACGCGAACACGTCAGCGGCTACTACGAAAGAAAGCCCGATTGGCTGGTGCGGCCGTTATCGCTGGAAAAAACCCGCCAGATGGCTCAGCAAATGGAGGCGCAAGCAGAACGCTTTTATCATGTAGCAGCCACACAAGTAAGTGATGCCGATACGCGCAAACTGCTCGGCAATCTGGCTATTGCTGAAGCAAAACATGAGCACCTTGCCACAGAGCTCACCGAAGACGTCACACAAAACGCGGCGGAAGAAGAGTCAGCAAAAGAGCACAAACAATTCTTGCTAACCTATGTGCAACCAGGGCTAGCAGGTTTAATGGACGGTTCAATCTCAACGCTAGCGCCTATTTTTGCTGCGGCCTTCGCTACTGGCAAAACCTGGGAAACCTTCCTTATTGGGCTGTCAGCCTCTATTGGAGCCGGTATATCCATGGGTTTTACCGAAGCCGCGCACGATGATGGTGTTTTAACCGGCCGGGGTTCTCCCATCAAACGCGGCTTGGCCAGTGGCATCATGACCACCATCGGCGGTTTAGGGCACGCACTTCCCTATTTAATCCCCAATTTTAAAATTGCGACTGCCATCGCCATCGCCGTGGTTTTCGTGGAGCTATGGGTGATCAGTTGGATTCAACACCATTACATGGAAACAACGTGGGGTCGGGCAATGTTTCAAGTTGTGCTGGGAGGCTCATTAGTGTTTGCAGTTGGCATTATTATTGGTCATGCATAACACCGCGAGCACCTCGTAACGCGGTAAACTACCGAACTGCACGGTTTAGATAAATCCATTTTTATTCTAAAGTTTAAGACCATTTTGTAGCTTAATGCTGCGAGATCATCACTATGCGTACACTGCAAGATCACCGTCTACTCATTCGCGATCGCTACCGACTAGACGAAGCCTCGTTAGTCAACGAATTACTCAATGCAAACGAACTCAACGAGCGTGAACGACAAATGCTCGAAGAATCCGCCGCCGACGTAGTAAAGGATTTACGCGCTAATACTGATGCCACTATTATGGAGAGCTTTCTGGCCGAGTACGGGCTATCCACAAAAGAAGGGGTTGGCTTAATGTGTTTGGCAGAAGCACTGCTGCGCGTGCCCGATGCCGATACGATCGACGACCTTATTGCCGATAAAATTGAACCTTCAAATTGGGGCTTACACCTGGGCAACTCCAGCTCCAGTTTAGTCAACGCATCCACTTGGGCATTGTTGCTAACCGGACAACTGCTCGATGAGTCCAGCTCATCAACCAGCACAAACCCTATCGTTGCATTGAAACAACTGATTCGCAGAATGGGCGAACCGGTTGTACGAACAGCCGTTAGCCAAGCCATGAAAATGCTGGGCAAACAGTTTGTATTAGGGCAAACCATCAACAGTGCATTAGAAGAAGCCGATCATCTACAAGCCAAAGGTTACACCTACTCCTACGATATGTTAGGCGAAGCTGCACGTACCGAAGCTGATGCACAAAAATATTTTCAAGCCTATGCCAATGCCATAGAACAACTGGCAGCCGTTGCTCACTCAGACAACGTCGCTGAGAACCCAGGTATTTCGGTTAAATTATCAGCACTGCATCCGCGCTACGAATACACGCATAAAACAGCGGTACTCAATACGCTCTTACCACGCATAGCAGAGCTGGTCGATATGGCAGCCAAAGCTAATATCGGTTTGAATATCGATGCGGAAGAGGCCGAACGGCTAGATCTATCACTGGATATTATCGACCAATTGCTCGACAACCCGGATCACAAGCAATGGCGTGGCTTCGGCGTTGTTGTGCAAGCCTATGGCAGACGCGCATTACCCGTTCTGGACTGGCTTATTGCCCTTGCCCAACAACGTGATCGCCACATCATGGTAAGGCTGGTTAAAGGTGCTTACTGGGACACTGAAATAAAGCTGGCTCAAGAACTAGGCTTAGCAAACTTCCCGGTATACACACGTAAATCGATTACCGATCTAAGCTATTTAGTGTGCGCCCAAAAACTGTTAAACCACCGACACCTGATATACCCACAGTTCGCCACCCACAACGCGCACACCGTGTGTGCCGTGCGCTACCTTGCCGGACGGGACAATCAAAGTTATGAGTTTCAACGACTACACGGCATGGGCGAATCTTTGCACGAGAGCATAAAAAAATCGCACGGTACACGTTGTCGCATTTACGCGCCGGTTGGGCCGCATAAAGACTTACTGGCCTACCTGGTGCGACGGCTTCTGGAAAATGGCGCTAACAGTTCTTTCGTTAATCAGATCGTTAATGAAGAAATCAGCCCGGAGTTAGTTGCCCGGTGTCCCATTGGTGAAGTCATGGCGTTCGACACTATCGCTCATCCATCAATCAAAACGCCGCTAAATCTATTTGCACCAGAGCGACCCAACTCCAAAGGTTACCGGGTAAACGACCCTGCATCGATAACACCGCTGTTACAAGCCAGAGACCAACATCAGACATCGCAATGGCAAGCAAATTCCCTGTTAGTTGAAGAATCCGGTATCCGGCTAAAAACGATACCCAGTACCGCGGAATTAACTAAAAACATCAGTAACCCGGCACAACCAGCAGACACTATTGGCGTTGTGATTGAAGCAACCGTGGAAGACTGCACAATGGCTATCGAACGTGCCTCACTGTTTGCACCAAGCTGGCAACAAACCCATGCCACAGAGCGTGCGAGGTGTTTGAACAAGGCCGCTGACTTATACGAATCGAATATCGCCCAGTTCTGCGCATTAACGTGCAAAGAAGCCGGCAAGCACATAACTGATGGCATTGCAGAAGTTCGAGAGGCGGTTGATTTTCTTCGTTACTACGCTGCGCAATTAACACAAGCAGACCAGCAAACACAAGCGCGTGGCGTGATTGTTTGCATTAGCCCATGGAACTTTCCGCTCGCTATATTTACCGGGCAAATCGCGGCAGCATTGGCCGCTGGCAACGCGGTTATCGCAAAGCCAGCACCGCAAACTCCGCTCATCGCATTTTTAGCGATTAAGCTATTACACGAAAGTGGCATCGCGCTAAGCGCGCTTCAACTGGTTCTCGGTGACGGGCCCACTATCGGTCAAACGCTGATTAGCGACCCTCGAGTAAATGGTGTTTGTTTTACCGGCTCAACCAGTGTTGCCAAACATATCGAACTAACACAAATAGACAATCAAGCAAAAACTTCATCACCGCAGCTGCCGATGCTCATTGCTGAAACCGGTGGTTTGAATGCCATGATCGTTGACACCACCGCGTTGCCTGAACAAGTTGTACGCGATGTTATTCAATCCGCGTTTCAAAGTGCAGGGCAACGCTGTTCAGCATTGCGTATTTTATACGTTCAGGAGCAAGCGGAAGAAAACTTACTCAACATGCTTATCGGTGCCATGGATGCGCTTAACGTAGGTAACCCCTGGCATGCTGACACTGATGTTGGGCCGCTAATTGACAGCGATGCACAAAAAAATATCAAAGCCTATTTACAAGAGCAAAAGTTGCAAGGTCATCTGCTACACCAGATTCAAGCACCCGATCAGGGATGGTTTGTGGCACCCGCTATTGTGAAAGTAAACAGCATCAATGATATTGATCGAGAAATATTTGGACCTGTTCTGCACGTCGCCACTTTTAAAAGTCACGAAATTGATACGGTTATCGCAGACATTAACCATAAAGGCTACGGCCTTACTTTTGGTTTACACACCCGTATTGATGATCGCGTGCAGCATGTGATCGATCGGCTTAATGTCGGCAACATCTACGTTAACCGAAACCAAATTGGTGCTGTCGTAGGCTCCCAGCCTTTCGGAGGCGAAGGACTCTCCGGCACAGGCCCCAAAGCTGGCGGACCAAACTACTTGCCTTCATTTTTCGCTCGTCATGGGGCGCAAGTCGATACGATTGAACCAGGTACAGCAAAGGATCAAGCAACGACAGATGCAAATGACGAGCTGAGCCTTTCTCAAGCACTGCAAGCCATTAAAGTATTACCCGCCGCCAATGTGACTCGCTCTTTGAACGATGAAGAACACATTAACGCATTAAGCGAACAAACAGATATACTTACCCATCAGGCGCCTGCGCCTAATAACTACAGCTTACTCCCCGGTCCAACCGGAGAAAGTAATCGACTGGGCATATTCCCACGCGGCAAGGTACTCATTGTGGGTCAGAACGCTAAACAAAGTGCCGCTCAATGTGCTGATGCCTTGCGTGCAGGGTGTTCAGTACTCGTGGTTTGCCCTGAACCTTGCCCACTGGCAGAAATTAATCAGAACACTAGCTTACCGCTAGCATGGATAAACGCGGAGCTATCGCAGCTACACCTTAATGGTTCAGATGACGACACTATCGACGGGCTAAATAGTTTGAATGCCGTTGCTTTTAACGGATCTGCGCAAGATGCATTAGCATTGAAAAACGCCATTGCAAAAAATGCGCAACGTATCCTGCCGTTTATTACAACTATCGGGCAACCGTTTCGGTATTGCGTTGAGCGTCATGTGTGTATCGATACTACCGCCGCTGGCGGTAACACCAGCTTGCTCGCAGAATCCGAGTAAGCTGGTTTTGAAAAGGCCACTTCGTACCGGTTAAGACA
Source organism: uncultured Granulosicoccaceae bacterium (assembly GCA_937923565.1). GTDB lineage: Bacteria > Pseudomonadota > Gammaproteobacteria > Granulosicoccales > Granulosicoccaceae > Granulosicoccus. Next base: position 6,521 of record CALDTX010000182.1, read on the forward strand.
ACTGAACGAAAGCGGCAGAGTATGCATCTAGCCGTAAGCTAGCATCAGAAATACTTGCGGCATAAAGCGCATTATCGATTAATTGATAAGCACAGCCTTCAGGCAGGTTCAACTCGGCTGTGCTATCGCCCATGTTGAAAGCACAAAATAGTCGTTGATTTTGGAAGCGTCTTATAAACGTAATGACGCTACCATCGGTGTTGATCGATTCATAATCACCCTCTACTAGCGGTTGCCACTGCTTACGAAACGCAATGAACTGCTGATAATGCTCAAAAAAGCTGTTAGCTATACCCACTTGGCTATCGACCGACAACGCTTTATGCTCATCTGAAATCGGTAGCCAGGGTGTGGCCGAAGAAAATCCGGCATGAGCCTCTTTTTGTTCCCAAACCATCGGTGAACGGCAACCATCCCGACCTTTATAATCAGGCCAAAATGCTATGCCATAAGGGTCTTGCAGTTGATCGAAGGGTATGTCGGCTTCCGGCAAACCTAACTCTTCACCTTGATACAGACAAACACTGCCTCGAATGCTCATTAAAATGCAGGCAAATAGTTTAATTTGCGCATCCGACAAAGCCCATCGCGATACATGCCGAATAACATCGTGATTAGAAAACGCCCAACAAACCCAACTGTCTGCGCCATTGTTTTCAAACTCATTCAAAATAGTGGCAAGGCGTTGAGCTGATAACGGTGTTTCAGATAATAAGTCGAAGGTGTAGCACATATGCATGCGCTTGTTGCCCATTGTGTATGCCGACAACAACTCCATGCTGCGCTCTGCATCACCTATTTCACCAATGGTTGTAGTGGCTGGAAACTCATCCATGACACCACGTAGGCGTTCAAGAAACGCAATATTTTCAGGGCGGCTTTTGTCAAACTGATGGCTTTGAAAACTGTAAGGGTTTACGTCGGATGCTAAATCAGCATTTCGCAACGTTGGATCAACAGCCGGGTTATCACGCAACTGCTGATCACAAAAATAAAAATTAATGGTATCTAAACGAAACCCATCAACGCCGCGCTCCAACCAAAACCTTGCTACCGATAGTAAAGCGGCTTGCACCGCCTCGTTATGAAAATTAAGATCAGGCTGGCTCGATAAAAAGTTATGCATAAAGTACTGACGTCTGGCGGTGTTCCATGTCCATGCCGGACCACCAAAAATAGACAACCAATTATTAGGTGGGGTGCCATCTGGTTTAGCATCAGCCCACACATACCAATCTTGTTTGTCATTGTTTTTGTCTTGTGCGCTTTCCACAAACCAAGGGTGTTGGTCTGAGGTGTGCGACAACACCAGATCGATGATCACTTTAATGCCCAATCGATGGGCCGTGGCAATCATTTCGTCAAACGCATCCAGGTCGCCGAAGATTGGATCAATATCGAGATAGTCCGAAACATCGTAGCCGAAGTCTTTCATTGGAGAAGTAAAGAACGGCGAGACCCAGATAGCATCAGCACCCAAACGGGCTACATGTTCCAAGCGATGGGCAATACCTTTTAGATCACCAATGCCATCAGCATTAGAGTCTTGGAAAGATCGAGGATAAATTTGATAAATAACGGCGCCACGCCACCAATTGTGGTTTAGCGCCGCTGATTCAGTCGCTGATTCAGTCGGTGATTCAGTCGGTGATTCTGCATCAGATTTTGCATTAGTCATTGAACTTGAATTTCACGTAGCGTGCCAATGACGAGCTCGTTCACAATGCAGATAACATAGCATTAACGCTATCTTTTGCATCACCAAACAACATACGGGTGTTCTCTTTGAAGAACAATGGGTTTTCTACCCCAGCGTAGCCCGTTGCCATACCTCGCTTGGAAACGATAACCTGCTTAGCATTCCACACTTCCAGTACCGGCATTCCGGCGATGGGACTGTTGGGGTTGTCGAGCGCCGACGGGTTAACGATATCGTTTGCACCAATAACGATAACAACATCGACTTCGCCTAAGTCATCATTGATTTCATCCATTTCAAGAACTAAGTCGTAAGGCACATTGGCTTCTGCCAGCAATACATTCATATGACCGGGCATACGACCCGCCACAGGATGAATGGCAAACTTAACATCCACGCCTTGCTTCTTAAGCTGCGTTGTCAATTCAGAGACCGGATGCTGAGCGTGCGCCACCGCCATGCCGTATCCGGGCACAATAACCACAGAGTTTGCATCTTTGCACAGCTGCGCAACTTCATCCGCACTGATGCCTACCGCTTCACCCTGCACGGCTTCATCGTCGCCGGAGGCCGCAGGCGCATTGCCGAAACCACCCATAATCACACTGAAGAATTTTCGGTTCATGGCTCGGCACATGATGTAACTTAATATTGCACCACTACTACCTACCAAGGCGCCAACCACGATCAGTAGGTCGTTCGATAACATAAAGCCTGTGGCTGCTGCGGCCCAACCGGAGTAGCTGTTTAGCATGGAGATAACAACAGGCATGTCTGCACCGCCGATGGCCATCACCATATGGACACCGAAAGCAAACGCTAACAGCGTCATAACGATAAGGATAAATGTACCCGCGCCAATGCCTGAGCCTAGGAATATAAACAGCAATACCAAGCAAATAACACCGATAACAATATTGAGTAAATGCCGGTGTGGCAGCATAAGCGGCTTACTGCCAATTTTTCCGTTCAGCTTGCCAAACGCAACCACAGAGCCTGTGAATGTGAGCGCACCAATGAGTATGCCTAAATAGATTTCAACATTATGAATAGTGTGCTCAGCGCCGGTCAGTTGGTTATTAGGGTCGAGATAACTGGCAAAACCAACCAATACCGCTGCCAAGCCAACGAAACTGTGCAGTATGGCAACCAGCTCAGGCATTTGTGTCATTTGCACACGGGCAGCAAGCACAGCGCCAATGGCACCACCAATTAACATCATGATGATCAACCAGGCGTAACTGGTTACCGCATCACCCATTACGGTTGCAGCAATGGCTAGCGCCATCCCGGCAATACCAAATAAATTGCCACGACGGGCGCTTTCTTGTTTACTCAATCCGGACAAGCTGAGAATGAATAATATGGCGGCTATGATATAGGCCGCTGTCACCATACCTTGATTCATCATCTATTTCCTGAACATCTTCAGCATGCGCTGAGTAACCAAAAAGCCGCCAACAATGTTAATGCTGGCAATTAAAATGGCAATGGCTGCCAAAACAGCAACCAAGCCTGAACTGGACGAAACCTGCAACAAGGCCCCAACCACGATAATGCCGCTGATCGCATTAGTAACACTCATTAGCGGCGTGTGCAGCGAGGCTGTAACGCTCCAAATAACCTGATAACCCACAAAGCACGCCAAGACAAATACGGTTAAGTGACTCATGAAGGCGGCCGGTGCAACACGACCAATCGCAAACAACGCCAGCGCTAAAACCAGTGCACCAAGCAAGGACTTCATACCAGATGGTTTTTCTTCTTGTGCCACTTCCGCTATCGACTTTGTGGCGGCCTTAGCCACAGGTTTCGGCGCAGCGCTTAACGTGGGCGCCGGCGGTGGCCAGGTGACTTCACCATTATGGATAACCGTTGCGCCACGAATGACTTCATCTTCCATGTTCACCACTGCCTGACCGTCTTTTTCAGGGGTTAAGTCGCTGATCAAATGACGCAGATTAGTACCGTATAGCTGACTTGACTGTGCCGCTAAACGGCTGGGTAAATCGGTGTAGCCAATGATGGTGACATCGCCGTGTTTGATGACTTCGTTGGCCCGGGTTAGCTTGCAGTTACCGCCTTGCTCTGCCGCCAGGTCTACGATAACGCTACCCGCTTTCATTGACTCAACCATATCGGTCATGATTAGTTCAGGTGCCGGCCTGCCTGGAATGAGTGCTGTGGTAATGATGATGTCGACTTCTTGTGCTTGCTCTCTGAACAAAGCCATCTCGGCATCAATGAACTCCTTGCTCATAACCTTTGCATAGCCGCCTTCGCCAGCGCCATCTTCTTCGTCGAACTCAAGCTCTAAAAACTCAGCCCCCATACTCTCAACCTGCTCTTTCACTTCTGGCCGAGTATCGAAAGCACGCACAATTGCTCCCATGCCTTTAGCAGCGCCGATGGCGGCTAGCCCGGCAACACCTGCACCAATAACCATGACTTTCGCAGGAGGCACTTTCCCTGCAGCGGTAATTTGTCCGGTAAAAAAGCGACCAAAGTGATTGGCGGCCTCAACCACAGCGCGATAACCGGCAATGTTCGCCATTGAACTTAACGCGTCGAGTTTTTGGGCTCTGGAGATACGTGGGACTGAGTCCATGGCCAACACGGTGACTTTTTGCTTAGCCAACCGCTCGATCAGTGCTTCGTTCTGCGCAGGCCAAATGAAACTGGCGAGAATGGTGCCTTCGCTGAGCAAGGCCACCTCGTCGCCCAACACGGCGTGCTCGATGGGTGCACGCACCTTTAAAATAATTTGGGAATGCTTATAAAGTTCTTGAACATCCGACACCACTTCCACACCGGCAGCCGTATAGGCGTCGTCGGAAAAATTGGAAGCTAGCCCGGCGCCCGACTCTACTCGCAGCTTGTACCCCAGCTTTTGGATGTGTTTTGCCGTTTCAGGCGTTAGCGCAACGCGCTTCTCACCTTCGTAAATCTCTTTTGGGACACCAATATCCACCTACACTCCTTCAGCTAAACTAGCAACGAAAATTCTCAGGAAGTACACCGCAACAGGCGATCGAACGTCGCTAGGGTGCAAGAACGGGCGTGTCAGTGACACCGCCTACTATGATCAAATAGTATCAGTTACATCTGGCTGAATCTATTAATGCTATTAATAAATATCATGCGTTTAACGACGTAATCCTGAATTTTGCTTGCTGGGCACTGCTGTTATTGCGCAATTGTTGACAATTGGAATCGCATATTTTCCGTTACTATGGATAATGCATCGAACCAGCGTAGCAAATGGCGAAATAGCCCCGTTTTGGTTGAGTCCACGCGCTACGATGAGTATGCTGCACGTAATGAGTTATCACGATCCACTCCGGAGGACACTATGATTTGGTTTATAACACTGCTATTGCTCGCAATTGCTGCTTGGTTGCTATTGAACGCTTTTAATGAAAAGCAATGGGTAGACGCTCACATTCACGACGAAAATGTAGCAAAAGACGAAGGCCTGTTCACCAGCTTTTCCGGTTTAACCCAATCTGACGACAACCCTGAAGCCGACAAACTGACGAATGTGGTTTCTAATGTGCGCAAGAAAACGGCTGAAGCCGGTGGCAAGTTGGGTGAGCGCCTAAACGAAGCCAAGCATTCAGATGCGGCCGAAAAAATGCTCGATAAAACCAGCGGTATTCGCTCTCGCATTAAATCTGAAATGACTGAAGAAACCGGGTTGCTCAACAAAATTAAAACCAACGTTAGCGCTGGTGTCGAAAAAGCCAGCCAAAAGGTTGATGAAAAAATTGTTAACCGCAAGTCGTAATATCAACGCGACGTCTAAAGTTTGAAGTTTGGTGCTTTCATTCAGACTCTCAGAAAATCAGGAGACCGGGTCCAATAGCCCGGTCACCTCTTTATTACGCCTTTTCACTCAGCGGCTAACCGGGCAAAATAGCCCGCCTCATATAACCCCATAAGCGAGCGAACCAAGCCCGCTACCCCCAAAGCGCAGAGCTTGCTGGGCTCATCAACGAACCTTCCACGGTTATCGGTGGTTCGCGATCTTCTGCTAACAGCAACGGGCCGTCTAAGTCGATTATTTCCGCGTTCTGGGCAACCAATAATGCCGGTGCCATTGATAAGGAACTGCTCACCATGCAGCCAACCATCACACGAAAGCCGCTGTCGAGCGCTTGCTGCCGTAGAGCTAGTGCCTCGGTGAGCCCACCCGTTTTATCGAGCTTAATATTGATAAAATCGTACTTACCCTGCAACGATGCAAGTGTTGAACGATCGTGGCATGATTCATCGGCACAGATAGGCAAAGGCCGATCCGCTCCGAGTAGTGCGTCATCATCGCCAGCAGGCAATGGTTGTTCAACCATCACGACGCCCAGCTCAAGCATTACAGGCGCCAGTTTCTGATATTCGTCCAGTGTCCAACCTTCATTGGCATCGACGATCAAACGACAATTAGGCGCGCCTTCACGAACCGCTTTTAAGCGCTCAATATCCCCCTGACCCCCGAGCTTTATTTTAAGCAATGGTCGAGCGGCATGATCTTTTGCCGCGGCAAGCATTTTCTCTGGCGCTTCCAACGACAAGGTGTAGGCTGTGGTGATCTGGCCGGGTTGCTCCAAGCCAGCTAACTGCCAAACCGGCTGTTTGTCGCGCTTGGCTTGTAGATCCCACATGGCGCAATCCACCGCATTACGAGCGGCACCCGAAGGCAAGGCAGTTTGCAGCGCCTGGCGAGTCATGCCATTTTCGATGTCGCTTTGCACGGCTTCAATTTGAGCGCGAACAGAATCTAAAGTTTCGTTGTAGCGAGCATAGGGAACGCACTCACCCCTACCAACCACACCATCATGTTCAAGAGATACCGACAACACTTCAGCGCTGGTTCGAGAGCCACGAGAAATAGTGAACACTTGCGCCAATGCAAACGAATCAATGGAGGTTGAGAGTTTCATCGTTTTCGTTATTCTGCCAAAGCATCAGCCAATCGATCAGCGCCCTGACGAAATGGGTCAATGGTGGGCAAGCCCATCTCTGATTCGACTTGTTCTAACAAAGCAATTGCAGCCTCGTCATCGAGTTGCGAAGTATTAATTGAAACACCCACTACCTTGCAATCAGGGTTTACAACTTGTGCCAACTCTAACGCGGTGCGCTGTAACTGCTTAAGTGAAGGCAAGGAATAGCCAGGTAAGCCACGCATGTGCTCTCTCGTAGGTTCATGGCATAGAATAAGTGCATCGGGTGCACCACCGTGAACTAGAGCCAGAGTAACGCCTGAATAACTGGGGTGAAACAAACTGCCCTGCCCTTCAATTAAATCCCAATGATCGTCGTCGTTATCGGGTGTTAAGTATTCTATCGAGCCCGCCATAAAGTCAGCAATGACCGCATCTAACGGCACGCCATCACCCGTGATCAGAATACCTGTTTGACCGGTTGCTTTGAACGTTGCTTTGCGTCCTTTCTCTCGCATAGATTTTTCCATCGCGATGGCCGTATACATTTTACCCACTGAGCAGTCTGTGCCTACGGCCAAACATCGCTTACCACGTCGTGTGATGCCATTGGCAATGGGGTAATCAACTTGCGGTATGCGAACATCAATCAATTCACATCCGTGCTCTTTAGCGAGCTTAACCAAGCGAGGCTCATCTCTGAGTAAATTGTGTAATCCGGAAGCGATGTCCATACCGGCACGCAATGCTTGTTCGAATACACTGATCCAACCTTCACTGATTACACCACCACGATTGGCAACGCCTACCACCAAGGTTTTAGCACCGGCGGCTACCGCTTCTTCAATACTGAGTTCGGGAATGCCCATATCGGCTTTACAACCTTCTTGCCTGAATTGCCCCACGCAAAACTCGGGTCGCCAATCTTTTATTCCCTGCGCCACTTTTGCAGCAAGTGGATCGACGGCATCGCCAATGAACAATAAATAGGGTGTTTTTAGTAGCATGAACAGAACTCTTATTTAAAGCTGATTTGTAGGCGTTATCTGATCGTAAACTGAAGAGCAGATCGCGTTATAAAGTTTTCAAATATTCGATTACGGCTGAACGTTCACTATTGGACAAACTATCGCCAAACTGATGCCCTGCATTGCTGTAACCGTAAATACGCGTATCGTATATCCATTTGTCAGTTATTTCGCTGTCTTTTTTTACGTTTTCTGGGTTCACAGGCAAACTATCGTAGTACCAGCCAAGTTCAGCTTGGTTGTAATGTTTTTTTTGCGCAGCCGAAGGCACCGAATGCCGCCAAACAGTTGGCCTGCGTGTACTATCAAGCATAAGCGCAATACTTGGCACACTGCCGTTATGTAAATAAGGTGCGGTAGACCAGATACCATCCAGCGGTGGAGCCACATAGCCTTTGCTGGGCACCGCCTGCGCTATTTCACCAAAGAAAGATCGATTAAACCAATCAACGAAAACCCAGCCATCGCCATAAATAAAGTCGATAAGCGCCGGATCGGTACCAACAACTTCGATGGGCACCAAGCGATTCGGGTAGGGCAGTTTTGCATTTGCTTGATCCGTTTTAAGCTCGCCGTTAACCGGCTTGTAACTACCATGGCACTGAGCGCAAGTTCGATCAAACACCGCCTCCCCTTCTTCGGCTAAAGGTTTGTTAATGAGGAACGGATACACTGGCGGCTCAAGTGATTTTATATAAGCCGCAACATCAACAGCCAAGGCATCCAACTCAGCCAGCTCCTCTAAGCTGTCGGTACACAGTATTGCCGCGCTCATCATGATGCGCGCATGATCACCTTGCCCTTCGCCCATAGAAAACAAGGCATGTTTTTTCTGCATGCGCCACCACGGAGGAACACTTACCGGTGGAGGGGACGTTGATGGCATTACGTTTTGAGGTTCAGCCGACCATTGGTTGCTTACCGGATCGCGGTGAGCCATTAACGCGAACGTTAAATTATTAGCCGGGTTAACACCTGCTGTGCGCATTTGCGTATAGGGCGCAATTGAATAAACGCGGTCGGCGAACTTCTCCCACGCGGCTATTTCGTTACTATCGTTAACCCAAATGCCCGCGCGCTCAACCATTTCAGATGGGTTAACGGTAAAGTCCATGAATTCGTTGCCTAAGCCGATGACTAATTCACCAAAAAGATTGGCACCGTGACAAGTTAAACAATTGCTGGCAACCACCTGCACACCGTTCTTGTCTTCGATTAAATTCATATTAAACGGCAGTTCAGAGGCTTCGGCGTTATCCCGGGCAATCGTTACTGTTTGATCCTGCCCGCCTAGCGTTTGCGTTATTTGCTTAAATGCATTCAACGGCAATCCGCAACTCACGATGGGTTTGTTCAAAAGCGCGTGCTTGCCAGCGGCTGCGTTGCCTTGACGTTGCTCTGTCTCCGGAACAAACGTTATTGCTGGCTCCATGCCCTGTAGCGAAGACGTCAGCAAGGCACAGCTAAACAGAAACAACACAGCCGTTATTTTTGGAGCACGTTTAACCATTAGTTTTTTTCATATCACTTGTAACGGTAGGCAATGCCATTTCTATTAACCCTACACCTTCATGTGTGCCGCTAAACCTTACCGCAATTAACGCACGGTTAAAATCCAGATCATTTTTAATTCTTTTAGCAGCGCTTACATACAACTCTATTTGGGGAGACTCACTGTGAATTCGCCAGTTGCTGAAATCGATCGCTCCGTGCTTCGTCAGTTGTTGACTACCAGTATCGAAGCTGATGTTAAACGACGTTGTAACCGTTGAATCTACACCACCCAATACCGCGGTACTGATCACCGGCCCCCTACCAGATTTACGTCTACTTCGAGTAATGCGCAAAGGGCTATTTTGATTGAGCAATAACCATGCATTATCCAAGTAAACAGCGCCGCCGGGTAACCTTAGACTGGCACCCCAGACTTGCTCAACCCATGCGATGCCACGAACGTTATGCATCGAAGGTTTAAGTTGACCAACAACTTGTGCCGCATACTGGTTCTTATAAAATAAGGAGCCAATTGCTTGTGTGTCTTCGCACTGAAAATTATTTAATTGCAACGATAACGGCGGAGACTCTAAACGCAATTCATCATGACAGGCAGCGTTCGAACCTGAGGTTTTGGCCGAGCGCAATTGCCGCAGCTCAAACGCGCCGTTCCACACCTTAGCATTGTCTTTTGAAACACCCGATAACCCGAGCGCTTCGCGGGCTAATAACGATTCATTGACATCGGAAGACGGCATACTTGCACTGATGTTGTCAGCAACATCCTCCATAGCCGCAAACGTAGATAAACTGAAACCCAGCTGTTGTAAATACTGATAGCGCCAAGCAGATTCACTATTGGCTGCATTTTCTTTATTTAAGGCTAAGCGCGTAAAACGTTGGTTAACAACGATAGCGTCGTTATTTTCAGTGCTTAACAAGCTTAGCGCACGCCAAGATTCAAACAATGCAGTCTCATGAATGAAACTGTCGTTTTTTAACGCCGTATCAGCAGCGACAATGTTGGTAGGGCTTTGATTTTGTGCAAGCTCCAAAAACTCCAATACGCTGCGCTTTTGTTGCGCTTCCATTTGGCCCTTGGTTTGTTGCGCAGTTTGTTGCGAAGCTTGATCACAAGCTGAATTGAATACCAACAACAGGATTAGTATCACTAACTTGAAATTATTCAAAACGTGCTGAGTCCGCTAATCTCCATAAAACGATACTTGGCGTTTAGCCACCAATTATTATTCTCATAGAGTTCGTAATCTGCACTGAATTGACCAAAAGAAGAATTTTGCCACTGCACATCGAAGTATGCCCGTGCTTCAAGCACCACATTATCGTCCTTATCGGCCGTATACAAAACGTTGGTTTCCAAATTAAAGTTGTCGAGATTACGCCGCGTATAGTTACCTGAACCCAAAAGCAGAGAAGCGGTGTTTTCTTTTAGGTGCACCAACATTTTTGCATGACATTGTTCACCTTGCGTTTCACACCACCGAATTGCTACACCAGCCCGTTGTAGTTCATCGGCAACAGGCCTGTTGGGTATACCTTTTTTCTCTCTGCCAAACGCATCCTTATTGACATCAAGCAGCATTCGCACATTGACACCTCGTTCATGCGCAGCCTTTATCGACTGTACAATTTTCCGGTGCGACAAATAAAACATGAGAATATCTATTTGCTCTCCTGCTTTAGCGCTCTCTAAGGTATGCAGCACCGCATCTCTAATTTTCGCTTCACTGAGAATTTGAATTTGGTTTTTTGATTGCGCCACAGCATCAACTACAGCTTGGTTGCCCGGCGTGTGCACGCCATGCCTTTGATCCAATGCCTGCAACACAAAGTTTGGCCATGCCTTCCAAACATCACTGGCAAGACTCATGTCCAACACAGCGCGCTCTGATTCCAACAAATCGTAAACGGCTTCACCACCAAACTGTAAAGCCACATTGCGATGAGCGCTACTACCGTCATGCGGGTTAGCTGACATCACCAACGCCTGCAATGACTGCTTAGCTGCATCCGTTATAATCAGCTTTCTATGATTGGCTTTAAAGTTCGCTAAGGCTAAATAGCTGCGGATCGATACATCACCCTCGCCCAGCGGATTAGGTAACGTGGACGCATGACTATTCCCAAACGGCCGAACTAACCAGCGCCAAACACTCGAATACAGCGGGTTGCTGTCTTGTAACGCCAAAAGCTCCGTGAGCACCACGTTAATGCCCTGCTCCCGCATGGCTTCAAAATGCGTTGATGGCAAGCCACCATATACCTCATTCAGCGGGTCGCTGATCACCGTTATCGAGATTTCGGGTTGCGATTGCTTTTTTGCGATTAGCACCTCAGTTAATTCACCCGACAGAGCGCGGTGTTGCTCGGGTACCGGACCTTGCCAACTGTTAAAAAGAAACATGTCGATAACGATTAAATGTTCCGCCTTGTTAACCATGTCAAACACAGCGTCAAATATTTGTTGTCTGATTTGCCGCTCACCATTTTGGTCAATCCAGCTAATATCGGCGAGGAAGGTCACATTTTGGGGCAATCTTGGGGGCAAGTCTAAGGATACTGCTCGTGGTGGCGGATAAATGGCCGTAATTAGATACACCAACAATAAATAAGTAATCGGCATCCAAAATCGCTTGCGCAGTATGAGACGGAAAAATGGCGAATGTGATTTAGGCATTGAAGCGTAGTGCCGAAAATAGTCGTGGAAAAGAATTTGTTAATACAACGTCACAAATAAAGCAAGCTGAATTGATACAATTTGCCGTTACATATCTATGGGTGCACATGAGTGCAACCATTTATCCGTTTTCGGCAATCAACACTATACTTCAGTTCTGCTGATGTATTGGGTCCAGCTTCCGCCCCAAGAGACGGATGAGCATTTCGAATGAAAACTGTTAATTATATGCAACCTGGCGCATCCATGAATGGTTATGCAACGGTACCGGCTACCAGCGACGCAAAAGAATATTTGCGCTTGTTACTCAGGCACAAACTCGGCCTGCTGTTGACGTTGCTGTTAGGCATTGGTCTGGCCACGTTATACCTGATCAGTAAATCGCCTACCTATGAAGCACACTCGTTGCTGGAGGTAAGCGATACAGGTTTCGTTGGCGGCGATAGTCAGCGAGACCCTTGGAACTCTCCGACCATTAAAGAAGAGTCCAACATACTAAAGTCACGTCGCGTGCTGCAGCCTGTGGTCGACGTGCACAATTTGCGCACGGCTATTGCGCCGAACAAATTACCGGTGCTAGGTGACGTGACACGCCGCATACCAGCGATTGCCGACTGGCTCAGCGGCCTCGACTTTGCCAAGCACTATTCGTGGCACTACGACGAAATCGAAGTATCGACCTTTCAGGTACCGCGCGAATGGGAAGATCAAGCCATGACCTTAGTTGCACTGGGCGACAACCGCTACACACTACTAAGAGACGGCGTTACCGTCATTGATAGCGCAGCGGTAGGAGAACGGTTATTGGTAGAATTGCCGCCGCTAGAACCACTGCAATTGCAGGTTACCGGCATCAGTGCAGCTGAAGGCACGCAATTCTCTCTCACCCGATATTCGCTACAGTCCACTATTAATGAGCTCTCTTCGAACCTAACTGTGGAAACAAGCGATGCTAAATCGCGCATGCTTAATATCAAATTACGCGGTGAAGACCCTCGCCAAACTGCCGATCTGCTAAACGCAATCGCGCAAGAATACCGCGATGTAAAACTCGATGGCGAAACCAGAGAATCGAGAAAAGAATACGAATTTGTACGCGACAGTCTGCCAAAAGTGGAAGCTGAACTTCGAGCGGCAGAAGCGGCTACCGCCAACCTGCGATCGCGCGTGGGAGCAAACAATCAAACCGTACAGTTAAATTTGCTACTCAATCAAATTAGCATTCTCGAAACCAAACTGTCTGAACTTGAAATTGAAAACGATCAACTATCGCAGCGCTATTCGATCGATCATCCCGATATCAAACGCCTAACCAAAGACATCAATGCAGTTCAGCGCGAGCTTAACAGCAAACGAGCGCGGGCTAATAGAGCACCGGCGATCGACCAACAGCTCACGCAATTACAGAAC
>CALDTX010000183.1 GCA_937923565.1 uncultured Granulosicoccaceae bacterium
CAAGTCCATCTCATCGAAGAAACTATCTAGCCCTGCTTGATCGTGTAAGTCGGCACCCTCACGATCCCACTCACCCAAACCCAACAGCGGTAGCAATAAAGCCACCGGTGCGCGTGCTTGCGCTAGTTGTGCGCAGTGCGCACGAGCCACTTCGCGGCGTTCTTCTGCGTTTAATACAATCGATGTGAGCAAGCGGTTATGTGCGTGCCGAATATGCGCTGACCACTTATCAGGCAGCGCTTGCCAACCCACAATATCAACTAAGTCATAGCAACCCGGTGCCACTAACTGCGGTATGCCGTGCAACCCTGCTTGTGTTAATCGGTCTGAGCCTGCCGAGATATTGGAGCCGTGAATATGATTACCTAGTTCTTGAGTACAAAAATCGAATACACAAACAAAAGCACCTTGCTCTGCCAGATTTTCGAATGCCCGGCCACCCATACCTGTGGCATGAAAAATGGCGACTTCAAACCCACGTTGTTCAAGTGCAGGCTTTAACGACACCATGTATTTAAGCGCAGACGTACCCAGCGATGTAATGCCAATCAGTGGTTTTTTGGTTTCGGGTAACTGCACAGAACGTGCGGCTCCAAGTACAGCGCCCGCCGCCTGACTTAGCGATGCCTTACAAACCGAGTTCAAGCCATAGAGTCCACCGGCCCACAAAATCATTTGCGTATCGGCAGCTAAACGCTCAGCCGGAATTAAAGGAGAAAACGCAACGGTAGAAACAATGTACTTGGGCACACCTAACGGTAGCGCTGCACAAACATCCAAGGCTAAGTCGGTACCCATGGTACCGCCTAGTACAATCATGCCGTCGAAGCGCTGTTCCGCATACAGTCGGGCAGTTAACGCAGCAGCGCCCGTCGCCATAATTTGCATGGCAAGGTTTTCATCTTGCGTTGCTATTGCCGCGTCAATCGTACTACCACCTTCGCCTGCTACATCATGTTTAGAATAATCTGTAGCATTTGCAGGGTCACCCAGAACCGACACATCCATGGTAAGCACAGTGCCGCCCTGATTTTGGATAACATCAGCTAAAAAACTTAGCTCATCGTTTTTCGTATCGTAAGTTCCAATCACCAGGATAGTTTTGTCTGGCATGATGGAAAGCTCCTTAAAAATAGAATAAGTGCTAAATCAAAAAGTCATAAATTGTTGATCAAGCTACAAACTACAACTTAATCCAGGCCGTTTTAAGGTTGCAGTACTTATCAACGGCATGAAGCGATTTATCATGCCCATTACCCGACTGACCAACACCGCCCAACGGCACCGTACCATCGGCTCCGCCGTAAGTATTGATATGCATAACACCGGTGCGCACACTACGCACCATTCTGTGCGCGCGTGACAAGTTTGATGTCCATGCAGCACCAGCCAAACCATAGACCGTTGAATTAGCTAAACGAACTGCTTCCTGTTCATCGTTAAACGGAGTAACGCCTAACACCGGCCCAAACACTTCTTTTTGCGAAAGTGTTGCATCTTGCGATACGCCAGTAATAATCGTTGGCGCCATATAGTAACCACCAGTGTCTTCCAAGATTCGATTACCGCCAGTGATTAATTGCCCTCCTTCGCCTTGCGCAGTTTCAACAAAGCCAAGGTTTTGTTGAAGCTGAGCATCAGAATTCACTGCACCAATTTGCGTGGTTATGTTCAATGGATCGCCCACGTTCATCGACTGCGCAACGCTTGCTACAGCTGCAACGAACTCATCGTGAATGCTCTGTTCAACCAATAAGCGAGAACCTGCCACACACACCTGACCGGCATTACGGAAAATGCCACCGGCTGCAACCTTTGCTGCTTCATCTAAATTAGGCGCATCGGCAAATATGATGTTTGGCGACTTACCACCCAGCTCAAGATAAACACGTTTTAGATTCGAACGCGCAGAGTACTCCATTAAACGACGGCCGGTTGTGCCAGAACCTGTAAACACAAGCACATCAACATCCATCGATAAACCCAAGGCTTCGCCAACCACTGCCCCTTCGCCGGTTACCGCATTTAATACGCCCGGTGGTAAGCCTGCTTCATGCGCCAGTTCAACCATGCGCATCAATGACAATGAAGCTGTTTCTGCAGGTTTTAAAACAACCGAATTACCCATCGCCAATGCAGGCCCAAGTTTCCATGCGCCGATCATCATGGGAAAATTCCAAGGGATGATCGCACCAACAACACCAACAGGCTCTTTATGGATCATGCCTAAAACATCTTTGGCTGTTGGTGCTACCTCTCCGTAAATTTTGTCGAGCGCTTCAGCATAGTAACGAATGGTATTAGCTGCGGAACCCGGTTCTGCTTTAAACGCCATACCGATTTCAGTGCCGTTATCGCGAACCCCCAATACAGCTAGTTCCAACGCATTGGCTTCAATTAAGTCGGCCCATTTCATTAATATTTTTTTTCGCGCAGCCGGCGCCTGACCAGCCCAACGTTGATCATCAAATGCTTTTCTAGCAGCAGCAATGGCTGCATGCATATCAGCGGCGGTCCCTCGAGCAACACTTGTGAGTACCTGGCCATTGATCGGCGACAGAATATCCATGCTTGCGCCATCCGACGCAGCCACATGCTGTCCATCTATGAAATGCGTAAACGCCGGTACTGCCTGTGAACGTAACGCATCTATCGAGGACTGATCCATCTTCTGTTACCGTGTTTTATGTGCTGGGAAGCGCGTGATTACCAAGAGAATGGTTCATATAATGAACCATGGTTATCGAATAAAGATTGCCATGTTAAATATATTCTGTCAAACTATTTTTAAAGTCAACCGGAACCCATTTGATGAAAGACTCAAACTTTATCAAAGCCCACAATGCGCGCATGATGTGGCACCCAATGACGTCCCCTCAAGACAGCATCGATAACCCACCAAAAATTATCACTGAATCCGGTGGCGTAAACATCACCGACATCGATGGTCATACCGTGGTTGATGCTGTGGGTGGCTTATGGAACGTTAACTTAGGTTATTCGTGTCAACCGGTTAAGGATGCAATAGCCAATCAGTTAGACAGGTTGCCTTACTACTCAACCTTTCGCGGCACCACTAACGATGCGGCCATTGAACTCTCTTTTGAGCTTTCAGAATTTTTTGCAGCCGATGGTATGGCGAGTACGTTTTTTACATCGGGCGGATCCGATTCAGTAGAGACGTCTTTACGCTTAGCACGCCAATATCACAAGCTGCGCGGTGAACCGGGAAGAACTAAATTTTTAAGTTTGAAAAAAGGTTATCACGGTACGCATTTTGGTGGTGCTAGCGTTAACGGCAACGCAAATTTTAGAACAGCGTATGAACCACTAATGCCAGGGTGTTTCCACATTCCCGCGCCGTACACCTATCGCAATCCGTTTAATGAATCCGATCCGGCGAAGCTTGCGCTACTTTGCGCAGCCGCGTTAGAAGATGAAATAGCCTTTCAAGGCGCTAACACCATCGCAGCAATGATCATGGAACCTATCTTGGGTGCCGGTGGTGTTATCCCCCCACACGCCTCTTTTGCACCCATGGTAAAAGAAATATGTGATCGCAACGGTATCTTGTTAATTACCGATGAAGTTATCACCGCTTATGGCCGCACCGGTGCTTGGTCTGGTGCACGGCTTTGGGGTATCCAACCCGACATGATGTGTACCGCGAAAGCGATCACCAACGGCTACTTCCCATTCGGCGCCGTTATGCTTGGTCACAAAATGGTTGAAACCTTTGAGAATAATCCCGACGCAAAAATTGGTCACGGTTATACCTACTCCGGGCATCCAGTAGGTGCAGCGGCGGCGGTTGCGTGCCTTGCAGAAACCAAACGACTTAACGTTATCGACAATGCTGCCGCGCGTGGAACACAATTATTTAAAGGGTGTTTAGCACTCATGGAAAAATACGACATCATTGGAGATGTACGCGGTGGGCACGGACTCATGACGGCCATAGAAATGGTTGAAGATCGTGCTACCAAAAAACCCATTGATGCAGCCATTGGTGCCAAGGTACAAGAGGTAACGTATCAAGCGGGTGCGATGGTTCGCGTGTCTGGTCCTAACTTGATCTTGTCACCCCCTTTGGTGCTGACCGAACAAGACGCTAAAACCATATTGTTATCGCTCGAAGCGGGTTTCGCCTCGGTATGACGTTTAACAGCTCAGAAAACTACGTGGCTTTACTGGGCACTAAAGGCGGGCCCGCCATAAGACCCAGCTCATCAATGCCAACATCCATCCTGTTTATGCTTAACGCTAAACCGGTTGTTGTGGATTGCGGTTTAGGTGTGACTAAAGGGCTCGTTGATCAGGGCATGCAATTAAAAGATGTATCTCTTATTTTTATTACACACTTACACTCTGATCACTACTTAGAACTTGGCCCACTTATACATACAGCCTGGACGGCCGGTTTAAAAACTCTGGTAGACGTTTACGGCCCCGAGGGGCTAGAAAGTTATTGGCTGAGTTTTCTAGATTCCATGAAAGCTGATATCGACCTACGCATTGAAGACGAAGGCCGCCCGGATTTACGCCAACTGGTAAAGTTTCATGTTATCGATGCCGGCACAGTTTACGAACAAGACGGCCTTAGTGTGTCAGCAATTCGCACTGAACACCCACCACTGGTCGATTGCTTTGCCCTATCGTTTAAAACTGATGCAGTGCATGTTGTTTTTTCAGGCGACACGGCACCCCTAAAAGAACTGGAAAACTTTGCGCGCGGTGCAGATCTTTTAATTCATGAAGCCATGCTGGAAAGTGCATTGCCCGCGTTAATGAAACGCATAGGCAACAGCAGCGAAAAGCTAATGGCCCACTGGCTAAGATCACACAGCTACGCACACGATGCCGCACAAACAGCCAACAATGCAGGCGTTAAAGCGCTTGCGTTGTCCCACCTGATTCCATCAGACGACCCTGAATACACCGAAGCCCATTGGCAACAAGCCGTCAAAGGAAAATGGGACGGAGCCCTTTTTGTTGGTCGGGATGGGCTAAAAATAGAGCTGCCAATCAAGCCTTGATAGACCACCTGGAAAATTAGCAACGGCAACGGCAACGGCAACGGCAACGGCCATCATAAATTGAGAACAGATATTCAAATCTACAATTAACAACGCCAAATCTACCGGATACCATTCTTAAAACGAAATAATTAGCTTGAAAAACATTTCAACTTACTTGTATCGTTGATTGTTTACGCTACTGATGGCGAACACCCATGCAAAGAAAGCAAACTCTTCTACTGATTCTGCCTCTAATAGCACTCTACTTAAGCCCCGCTCACGCAGAAAGCTGCAGCGACCCTATGCAACCAAATATGCTGCCGGCGGATGGGCTCAATTCGTTTGCTGTTGAGCAAGTTTTCTGCGATGAGTTTATCGATGAACAACTCAACGACCAGCGTTGGTTTAAAGACATCATGCACAGTCTTGATCATCGGGTTGGGCACGACCAGCTTAACGTCGAATATGATGTAACCTTGGGTAGACGTTGGTCTGCTTTCTATGACGATCATTTAGATAAAACTGCATTTATCATGCGCGATCAAAATGATCGAGGTGTATTAATACAACGTGGCATATTAGATAGCAGAACACCCGATACAGACAAAGATCGCGGCTACACAGACCCTGACGATCCATTCAACGTTGTTAATTTCGGACGTGGCAAGCTTTATACGTCGTTTTTGAAAACTTTCGATACCGACGCAACAACTAGCGCAAGCACACTTAACACCGATTCCAAAGGTTATTGGCGCCCCGGTCATTTTTTCGAAATACGCGTGAACTTCGGCCAGATGAACATGGGTGGTCATCGACATTCTTTTTGGCTAATGCCCGCAACCACACAAGGCTACGGCGGTCTTAGCGAAGTGTGTGGAGACGACACCAAAGCCGTTGCCGCAGACTGTAAAGTTGAAAACGGTGTAGAAATCGATATCTACGAATACGAAGCATCGCCAAGCTCATCCAGAAACAAACTGTACATGAAAGTGCTCGGAGGCGACGCCGGCAAAACGACTAATAATTTAAGCTTCCACCCACCCGGCGTTAACTACAGTGATGAATATAAATCTGAAGTTGTTGTAACCCCAGGCTTCGAACACGGACTACTGAATGTGGATCAGTGGCACACGGTCGGTCTTTACTGGGGCAATGATCGATTGGTCTGGTACCTCGATGGAGTGCCGGTTGTTGAGGACACAAAGCATGTCCCCACAGCACCCCACTATCTCTTACTTACTCGAGAAATGAACTCTGGTGTGCAGAAGTCCAAGTCAGCGAGCGCAATTGGAACCGACTATGCCAAAATACCCATTGATGATGGTTTGGCTGGTGAAAACGTGGGCTTACGGCGGAATCTAGAGAAGCTCGGTCGAATTTCAGAGAACTATCAGGATTTGTCTTTAGAGGGTAAAGACTATGTCAAAACTGATTACGTCAGAGTATGGCGCATCAATGGTGAGTTAGCACCACCTGTTGCTCCCGCTGGGAGCACCGACGCTTCAAAAGGCACAGTGCTAGTCACCGGTAACATCATCGAACTTAGCAACGGCAACCGCTTTGAAGCCAGACCTGTCGGTAGCAATAAAATTGTTTGCGAAGCTGACGATGGTCCCTGCCAAGTGGCTGCAGGTGATTACATTGTTAGCGATGTAGACGATGGTGAACGTTATATTATTAGCACTGACAGTGAGCTGCCAGTAGAGAAATCTGTCAGCGAAAAAAACCATGTCTTTATTTTGCCACGGGGCCAGTACTATGAAATTCAGTCTGCAGAAGGCGACTACGAATCCATTTGCAAAGGTACCACGCTATGCCTGGTGAAACCGGGTAAGTACAATGTTATCAATCATGATCAATTCGATAACCCAGGGCCAAACGGTCGCATTCATCGGTATAACAACTGGACTGTTTCAGATTCAATTGCAAGTTCAATCTATATCGATGATAACAATGTCATTGTAATGCCAGAAAACGGTTGGTTCCAAGTGCAACAGTACCCAGATTTTAATCAGATCTGCGAAGGTGTATTTGAATGTGCCGTGGAGCCCGGCCAGTACGTCGTTATAAATCACTGGAGCGATACACGTTACGAGGTTAATGCACGCAACGTCGCTGGAGAAATTAATCCCATAATCGGCGATAGAACCTTGGATTTAAATGATGCTCGAAGCGCCATGAGTATCGCCAATGCAGAAGATTTTTATGAAGTTCTCAGATTACTCGCAACCGCAAGAACAAAACCAGACTTAAGACCCAGTATTGCCGACAATTTGGGAACACCAACGATGGATCTTGGCGGCGTTGCTTCTGTGATAATCAACGGAGAAGAATTTAACTACCAAGTCAGTCGTAATTGCCCTGGAGGCGGCGCTGTTTACCTTTTTACAGATACTAATATGCAATTTTCATTGTTCGACTACTACTATGATAATTGCCAATTTTCAATCAAACAAGACATGGTATATCTGCCGCACGAAATCAATGGCCGCTATTCGAATAAAAAGTTAGCCAATCTGGAAGTGTCTACAAGAGACTATGATATGTTTGTTCGCATTAATACTAAAACCGTACAGATGAAGGGTAGTTTAGTGACTACCTCAAAGGATAGTAATTATCGAACCATTGAGTTATCAATGCCTCTACTCGTTGTATCGACTCCCAGTTCAGCGTATACATCTTACAACGTCAGTGTTATCACAGAATGGGAACGAGATAATGACACACCCATTCACCTTGCTAAGGAACACGTGACCTCCCGCATAAGACTGTCGAGCTTCAACACTGAAAAGGTTAACGACTTGATACGTACCGAACAACCCTTGGAACTCAATGATGCCAAAAATTCCATCATTGGAGGTCGTTTGGTCGTTGAAAGCGGTAACACAATGGGCATCGAACCGGTTGAAGGGACCAACAATGAGTTTACGGTAACACTACAAGCAACCACATCGACACCAGAGCGATCGCGACAAGTGCTCATGGAAGGCCTAAGACCTGCAAAAAGCGGCATACTGGCCAGGTAAATAAATGCTACGCCGCAGCTATTGCAGGCGTAGTGTTAATTATATAAATAACTGACGTCTTTCCAGTCGTTATTAGCCCGAATAAGTTCAATAAGCTGTTGATACTGACTCCCCTCTTTGAAGGTTGGATAGGGTTCAACAGTTTCGCCTTGAATGTCCTTTACAAATTCAGAAACCAGATAATGCCAGCACTGCTCGGTGTCCCCATTGACCTTCGGCACAACGTTAGCAATGTCGTCAGGCAGTGGCACAGGCTGCCATTGCTTATTGGCACCCCACAGTGATAGTTGGCCACTGCCATAGTGCCCTTGCAAATAAAGCGCACCGGCTTTGCCATAGAAAACAATGTGGTCATCATTGAAACGAGGCACTAAGCCACCATGCTTAAACAACACCGACACCGCTTGCTTAGCAAAGGTACTTTCAAGTTTTGCTAACACCGTATAAGACCATTCAACGTTACTCTCACCCCAACGCAGCGACGCATCGCTAAGATCTTTAGGTATGAAATTCCGCCGCGTTGTAAAGTTATGCACCCCGTCCACAATGGGCGCTTTACCTAAATCATCACGTACCTCACCCATAATGCCAAGAATTTTTTCACCAATCACTGAGGTAACAATTGATAAGGAATGCGTGAAATTATTATTAAGCCTGCCGCCACCGTCTTCAAGCCTGTGAGACCAACCAAAAGGAATTTCCCGTTCCAAATTGAAGTGCGAAATACATTCAACTTCCACCGGCTCGCCGATTGCGCCTTCGGCAATAAGCCGTTTAGCATGTAGCACACTGGGCGTATACCGAAAGCTTGCTGCATAGGCCGTCTTTACTTGTTTGGCTTGTGCTAACTCGTAAAGCTTGATGGCTGTTTCAGCGCTGTGCGTCATGGGTTTATCACAGAAAACATGACAACCCTGCTCGATAGCTTGTGCAATGGGCTCATAGTGAACACCACCGGGCGTACCCACAGAGACGATATCAGGCTGACAATCCTTTAACGCCTGTTGCCAATCGGTACCGCTGTACCCGATGCCCATCTGCTGAGCTACATCGCTGACAACCGATTCAGTTCTACCAACAATACCCACAACCTTTGCACCGGCAGCCCGGAACGCGTCAACATGCCCTTGCCCAGCAAAGCCGGTTCCGGCGACTAACACGTTTAATTTTGATTTCATGTCATTGTCTAGTTAGTTGGTGAGTGTCACGTTGGAGCTGTTGAGAAATCAGTAGCAATTTCGCGCTGGATAGCCGCACGGCAACCGTTTTCCAGTATTGCATCGAGCACAACGTGTACATCATGCCGCCAATGATCATTAAAAGCTAAACGTTGTGGTATTAGCTGTGGCAGCGCATGTAGCACATCAGACAACGAGCCAGCTGTATGATCTGACTTACCAATCGCTGCAATGATGTCTTCAGCGCGCGGGTCACGCAATTCATACGGGCTGCCATCATCAAGCCTGCAAAGGCAGTATCGCATCCACATGGCAGTGGCAAAAGCAAATGGCCTGACACTTTTCTCAGCCTCCAATGCCTCAAGCGCAGGTTGAAAAATACGTTGCGGTAATTTTTGCGTACCATCGCTAGCGATCTGATAAGTTTCATGCGCAATAGCAGGGTTTGCAAAACGCTTAGCTAATGCCACAGCATAGTCATCAAAGTTAACCCTGGCCAAAGGTTTTAATAGTCTTGATGCTGCGTTGAAATGCCGTTGCACAAGCATCGAAAGGTTTGCATCAGCCATAACATCGCGAACGTATAAGTGCCCCGTTAAGTAGCCCGCATATGCCAACATAGAATGACTACCATTGAGCATCATAAGTTTCATACGCTCATACGGTGTAACGTCGGAAACAAACAGCGCACCACCTGCTTCCCATTGAGGTCGACCCGATGGAAAGTTGTCTTCGATAATCCATTGCGTGAACGGTTCGGTTTCTATGCTGGCTTGGTCATCACAACCGGTTTGCTTTAAGGCTTCATGGTGTGTATCAGTTGTTGGTGCTGGCGTTATACGATCAACCATGCAACTCGGAAAGGCGATGTTGTCGGCGATCCAGTCTGCCAGTTCATCGTTGTCTAGGCAGCGTGCAAAACCGATCACACCATCACGCAACAAAGCACCGTTCTCAGGCAAATTATCGCAACTGAGTACAGTGAACGGGCAATGCTCGCCTTCCCGACGACAGGCAATCGATTTAACCAACAAACCCAATACACCTTTAGGCGTATCTGGTTGTGCTACATCAGCAATAACAGTGGCGTTATTGGTATCGGGAAAGCGATTAACTCGATCAATACCATAACCCGCCTCGGTAACTGTGAGTGTCACTATACGAATGTTTGGATCACATAGCGCCTCTAGTGTGGCTTGCGGATCTGCCGCAACAACGTGACTAATAGAAGCAATAACACGAGCGCTTGTTGCTGACCCACCTCTTTCAATGAGCGTGTATAAACCGTTTTGTGCATTAAGCGCGTTGGCAACTGATTTTGAACGTAGGCTAACGCCGACAATTCGCCAGTCTCCACCTTGTTGCGCTAATGCGCTATCGGTCATTACTGCCTGATGTGCTCGATGAAATGCGCCCACTCCCAAATGCACGATGCCTACTCCATGATCTTGTGGGGTATAACCGGGAACACAAACAGAATCGTTTAGCTGTGCTAGCGACGTTAATCGAAAAGGCTTCATAAGGCGCTAACGAACGCCTTATGAGTTAACGCTGCCTCAATACCCCTGAGTTCAGCCAAGCCTTTCAATCTGCCAATAGCAGGATAACCTGGTTGTGTTTTACGCGAATGATCATCAAGAATGTTTTGTCCGTGATCTGGCCTGAAAGGGATAATGTTGTCGGTACGTCCTGCCACTTTACGTTTTTTCTCTTCACGCAGCACGGCCGCAATAAGCAATACCATGTCGGTACCACCTTCAAGGTGCTCAGATTCATAAAAGCTACCAATCAATGTATCGCTCTCCCGTTGTACATTACGCATATGCAGAAAGTGCACACGATCTCCCAAGCGATCCATCATGCCGGGCAAGTCGTTATCACTGCGTACACCCAAGGAACCAGAACACAGGGTAATTCCGTTGGCTGGTAAATCTACCGAATTGAGTATGTCTTTATACTGCGCTTCGGTAGACATGATTCTCGGCAAGCCTAATAACGCAAAGGGTGGATCATCTGGATGACAACACAGGCGAAGCCCCAGCGCTTGTGCATGCGGAACAACCTGAGACAGAAAGTCGATAAGGTTTGCGCGCAGTTGCTCTGCAGAAATGCGGTCATAAGCTGCCAGATGCTGTCGAACATCTTCTAACGACATAGTCGCAGCAGCACCGGGCAAACCACACACCACATTTTGCACAAGGGCTTTCTGTTGCGCAATAGACATAGCGTCGAAACGCTTGTGTGCAGCCTCAACAACGTCTTTAGAAAAATCGTCAGCGGCACCTGCACGCTTAAGAATTGAGATATCAAATGCCGCAAAGTCGATTATATCGAAACGCATGCAAGTTGCACCCGTGGGTAAACGATAAGTTAAATCGGTGCGCGTCCAGTCGAGCACAGGCATAAAGTTATAACACACGACGTCAATGCCCACCTCATATAAGTGCGTCAGACTTTGACAATAATTTTTTATATGCTGTTGCCAGTCGCCGGTTTGCCGTTTGATATCTTCTGATACTGGCAAGCTTTCTACAACTTCCCACCTCAATCCAGATACCGTGCCGTCTTGCATTAAAGAAATTTCGGTTTGCCGTTTTATAATTTCATCGGTTGTCCAAACTGTACCCGGTGGTAAATGATGTAGTGCAGACACTACACCTTGCACACCTGCTTGCAAAAGTTCATCGATTGAAATTGGGTCGTTAGGCCCAAACCAACGCCATGTTTGACGCATTCGTTTTCCTATTAATCATGCAGTTAAATCAAACTACCATTCTTCCATACCAGTTGGCAAGAACCCCATTAACGAATACAAATCCAGCATGCCCATTCCCAGAGGTTACTGTCCACAGCGTTAATTTTGAAATTCTTTGGATTCACAAATTATATTTGAATACGCACCTTCCAATGACATCAATTGCTGATCCACAACCCAACAAGAACGCATCCGTAGACGTCTGGGTTACTTGGTTTTGGTCTGCCTTTTTACCGGCCTGGCTTAAACAGGTCCGCGACAATGAAAGCATTGGTTATTTAGATTTACTGGATGAAAACGCTCAACCCACTCAAAACAACAGAAGAACGGTATTAGCACAAGCTCGGCTACTTTTTACGTTTTCTCATTTAGCGCTATTATCAAAAACTCCACTTTTTGTTGAAGCGGCAAGCGTTACACGAGAAGTCCTACCTCTGTTTCAAAAAGCCTCAGGTGGCTCTGCAAGAGCACGCGATCGTAAGGGACAAGTAACGGCCGAAGCGGATGACACCTTGGCACTGCTATGACCAAAGTTTTGTGATTCTCGGTTTGCTTACCTGGGCTCGTTTAAATCCAAACGATAACATCGACGCCGAACTCGATGCTTGCTGGTCAGCTCACTCACCGATCCGGTAACAGGCTTGCTACTTGAACACGACGGGCTGAACGACCCGGCGCTCGCTAACGCACCTAACCGCGCGCAAAATCCACACATGCATCTGTATGAAGCTGCACTACAAGCTTTTGAAATGAATACGCATGCAAAATGGCTTGAACGAGCCGAAAATATACGTGCAATAGAGCTCGACTATTTATTGGACCACTCAACTAATACAATCACTGAATTTCTAACACCAGACCCGTCGACGTTGGCAGGTCGAGAAGGTCAGCGGCGCGAAGTTGGGCAGCAATGTGAATGGGTTTGGCTGCTTTATCGAGAAGTAAAAACCTTTGCCATTAGAAAAGAACAAGCCGAACATGCACAAACTGCTCGGTCACTAACCTTACTGGTGTTTGAAAAGTACTTTGCGAACCGAGCCGCATTCGCTAACCAGCTTGACGACAATGGCGAACCACTATGGCCAGATGCGTTAAGCCGCTTGCTATATCATTTAGTGCTGGCGCTGACTGAAGGCGCTCGTGCAGGGCTTTGGCCAAAGCCAAACTAACTATGCAGAGCATCGACCTCTGCGCGAGTGGGCATTGACGGTGCCGTGCCTGCTCGTGTTACTGACAAGCCAGCAACAGCACAAGCAAAATGTGCAGCGTCTACCGGACTCTGTTTTTGCGCCAAAGCGGCTGCAAACCCGCCATTAAATGCATCACCCGCACCAGTGGTTTCTACAACGGCGCCAGCATTAACTGCAGGAATATGGACAGATTGTTTTGCATTGTGTAATAAAGCGCCCTGTTCCCCGAGTGTTATTAATGCGGTGCCAACCCCTTTAGCCAACAATACCTCACCGGCTTTTTTTGCGTCAGTTATTGATACAACTTTTACACCGGTGTAAGCCTCAACTTCAGTTTCATTTGGGGTAACGTAGTCACATAATTGGAAGATGTCATCGCTGACACTTTCAGCAGGTGCTGTATTTAGAATTGTGGTAACACCTGCAAGACGAGCAATACCCAGTGCATGTTGTGCAGCCTCTATCGGTTGTTCAAGTTGGGTAACGAAAACATCGGCGCTTTCGATAACCGACCTAACGCTATCGATATAAGCGGTGTCTATGGTTGAAGCCGCACCGGGGCAAACGATAATGGCATTATCGCCAGTGTTGTCATCAATAAAAATATAAGCCGAGCCGGTATAACTGTCGGCTATTTGATCAACACGCGCATCGATACGTTCAGCGGCGTACATGTCTAAAGCCATTTGTGCGAATGCATCTTGACCCAAGCGGGAAATAAACGAGACACCTGCATTGCAACGGGCTGCGGCCACCGCTTGGTTCGATCCTTTGCCACCTGGGCCTAACGCAAAGCTCGATCCTAAAATGGTTTCACCCATATTGGGCTGTCTTGTAGCTCGATAAGCGGCATCGGCAACAAAGACACCCAGAATGGCTACAGATCCGCGCGTTTGGTTTGTTGTATTAGGCATCGGGCGGTAATACACCTTTGGTTAGCATGAAACAGCCATAAAAGCGCCGTTCACCGGTAACGATAACCGCATAGGCTTGTTTGGCTTTATCATAAAAGGCATACCGTTCAACCGACACCATCGGCCAAAGCTTACCTTCCGCTGCGTCAATTGCGTTTTGTACTTCAGTCTGCACCACCGGGATTTCATCAGGTGCGCCCACCACTTCCATACGTTGGGCTGCGTCGTCTATAAAGGTATCCAAAGGCATAACCGACAATATGGCTTCAGCAGCACGGGCCGCTGTTACATTATCCATGCGCAGTAATTTGCCCAAAACGCTTGCACGAGCAACCGAATCGGCAGGAAAGTTAGTGTCACAAATAACTAAATGATCGCCATGACCCATGGCACGTAGCGCTTGAAGCACATCAGCATTCAGTAAAGGGTCGATATTTTTTAACATGAGCATTCCCAATGCGGCGTAGATATTTAAGTGTAGTTACCCCGTTATCAGGTAACCCAATGGGTCACATATCAACAGATATTTGCGTACGCGTCAACGTCAACGAACGGCTACAGGGTATGATTGAGTATGATCGATCTACACTGCAATAAACCGGTAGCGTAAAAACATGCATAAAAATGAGTTAATCAGCGATGCTCGCATTCAAAAAATAGTGAGCTTGATCGATTTAACCAACCTTAACGATGATTGCGATTATTCAGCCATTGAAACACTTTGTGCGCAATCCAACACCCCGGCAGGCACGGTGGCCGCCGTGTGCATTTGGCCGGCATTTATCACCGATGCTAAAAAGTTGCTGACTCAGAAGTCGCCTGTAAAAATTGCCACTGTGGTTAATTTCCCGCTGGGTAACGACGACACCCATCAAACTTGCATGCTCATCGAAAAGAGCCTGAAAGACGGTGCCGACGAAATTGATTACGTACTACCCTATGCCGAGATTATCAAGGGTAACGATCATGCGGTTGCAACCGCTTTACAAGCCGTACGAAAAATCATTCCTGATCAGGCAACACTAAAAGTAATTTTGGAAACCGGTGTTCTCGAGAGCAACGAACTCATTCAGCTGGCAGCATCAATTGCTATTGATCAAGGTGCAGACTTTATAAAAACTTCCACAGGGAAAGTACCTGTAAATGCAACGCCAAACGCTGCAGCAGTAATGCTTGATTCGATTGCGAAAACAGCAAAAAATGTTGGATTCAAAGCTGCCGGAGGAATAAAAAGCGTCGACGATGCTAACCTGTATTTAACATTGGCAGAGCAAACACTAGGACACAATTGGGTTAACGCAGATCATTTTCGTTTCGGTGCTTCCAGCCTTTTGCAGAATGCACTGGATAACCTATCCGGCAGTGTATCAACGCCTTCTGACAACGATGCTAACTATTAGTGCGTACTAGGTGCCCTGATACACATGCCATAGAACACCCGTCGGGTCACCGAATTGCATAATCACACTACCGTGTTCTTCATCATGTGGCTCTGAAAATATTTTCGCAAGACCATTATAATTGTTGTGTAGGTCTAAATTTTTAAGGTGTTCAAACCATGAAGTAACATCTGCCACATATAAACACAGCATCGTATTATCCGCATACTCTTTTACGTAATAGTCTTTTAACCAGAACCCAAACCCATCTTTTTCGTACCGATGCGAATCACCAATGTCGACTGTTTTCTCGAATCCCAGGTCTTCGTAGAATTTGCAACACAACTTGAAATCTTTTGCTGGCAGGAAAGTGGTCAGGTTATTTACTTTAAGGTTATCCATAAAAATTCTGCTTTCAATGCAATTCAAGTTGCTAAACGTTAAGTGTTAAGTGTTAAGTGTTAAGT
>CALDTX010000184.1 GCA_937923565.1 uncultured Granulosicoccaceae bacterium
AAGCCTTACAACCCTTGTTGCACTCTTTCTTCGTGCCGTCGCTACACAAATGCTGCTACGCAGGCACTCATAATGATGCCGGGAAAGATACCAAAAGCCAGTACCGCCAAACCATTCACCGACAAACCCAGTGACACATCACCCGCCGGAGATACTTCAACGCTCTCTACTGGCTCGTCGAAGTACATCAGTTTGATAATCCGTAGGTAATAGAACGCCCCCACAACCGACATGACAACGGCCACGATTGCCAGCCACAGATAACCCGTATCTATAACCGCTCTTAACACAGAAAGCTTGGCATAGAAGCCAACCATTGGTGGTACGCCTGCTAGAGAGATCATGGCAAGCATCATTACTACAGCCAATAACTTATTGCGTTTGGCCAGGCCAGCTAAGTCTTGCAAGCTGGTTGCTTCAAAACCGTTACGTGACAACGCTAACAACACACCGAATGCTGCCATGGTGGTGAACGCATAGGTGATCGCATAAAACATGGATGCACTATAGCCTTGAGCGTTTGCAGCCACGATGCCCATGAGTAAGAAACCCACATGGGATATCGTACTGTATGCCAACATACGTTTGATATTGGTTTGCGCGATAGCCACTAAATTACCGACTATCATCGATAGAGCCGCGAGTATCGATAACATTTGTTGCCAGTCGGCGTGCAAGGTACTCATACCGTCTACCAGCAAGCGGATAATCATCGCAAACGCTGCAATTTTTGGCGCTGTTGAAATAAACAGAGTTACTGACGTTGGTGCACCGTCATAAACATCCGGCACCCACATATGGAATGGCACTGCGCCCAATTTAAACGCTAGCCCAACGATAACGAAAACCAGACCAAATCGTGCACCGGTGCTCCGCTCACTTTTACCCGCTAAAACATCACCGATAACCTGTAAGTCCAGCGAGCCAGTTGCGCCGTAGATCATGGACATACCATACAGCAGCATGCCTGATGCTAATGCACCCAGAACAAAATACTTCATAGCCGCTTCGGATGAATCGCTGTTATCCCGATACAAGGCAACCATGGCATACAGCGACAACGCCAACAGCTCTAAACCCAAGTAAACGGTGAGCATGTTATTGGCTGAAACCATGATCATCATGCCGGCAGTGGCGAACAATCCAAGGGCATAATATTCACCGCGTGCAATCTGACGCTCGCTTAAATAATCGCGTGAGTAAAGAAAACCACCGATAACCACAATGAGAATCCAGCACTTCAAGCTGACACTCATGGCATCAAGGCTATAAGCACCTTCGAAACCTGTGACCGGGTTATGCCCTGTTTGTTGGTAGCTTAGAAAAAGCGTGACCACTAAGGACGCTTGGGCCATCCAGTAATTGAGCTGCCGTTGCTCAGGCTTTAAAAACAAGCCGATAACCAACACTAAACAAGTGGCCGAGAGCAGAAAAATTTCTGGCGTTGCGATTTGTATATTGTCCATTACGCGCGCCTAGTATTTGTTGATGGAAATGTGTTGCACAAGGTTTTCAACCGACACATGCATTACGCTGGTAAGCACATCCGGAATAACACCAAGCAACAGAACGAATACAGCCAGCATTGCCAGCATCCAGAACTCGCGTCGACCGATGTCTTTTAATGCAGCAACATTCTCGTTTGCCACTTCACCGAAAATAACGCGTTTAACCATCCATAGTGTGTATGCCGCACCCAGAATGAGCGTGAGTGAGGCTAAAAAGGCTATCCAAAAATTGGTTTTAAAGCTGGCAAGAATAACCATGAACTCGCCAACAAAACCAGAAGTACCCGGCAATCCCGCATTAGCCATGGCAAAGAAAACCATGAATGCGCCAAATACCGGCATTGTGTTAATGACGCCACCGTAAGCTGAGATTTCCCGGCTGTGCACGCGATCGTACATAACGCCCACACAGAGGAACATCGCGGCTGAGATAAAACCATGAGAGATCATTTGCATAATGGCGCCTTCAATACCCAGCGCTACGCCTGCAGCATCACCCTTTTCGATAAGAATAAACGCAATGAAAATACCCAAAGTTACAAAACCCATATGCGATATCGATGAGTAAGCGATGAGCTTTTTCATATCGTTTTGCACCAGAGCCACGAAGCCGATGTACACCACGGCTATCAGTGAAAGCGTAATCATTAGCCCATCCATTGCCGCACTGGCATCGGGCACAATCGGTAAGCTGAAACGCAGGAAGCCATAGCCACCCATCTTCAACATGATCGCTGCCAGAACCGCCGAACCTGCTGTAGGTGCCTCTACGTGCGCATCAGGTAACCAAGTGTGTACCGGCCACATCGGAATTTTTACGGCAAACGCAACCAGGAAGGCGATGAAGATCCAGAGCTGTTCTTTTTGCCCCAGCTCAACGGTGTGCATGGCCAAAATATTAAAAGTGCCGCCTGCCTTGTACAGGTAAATAAGCGCGATCAGCATGAACACAGAACCTAAAAATGTGTACAGGAAGAATTTGATCGTCGCGTAAACCCGATTAGGCCCACCCCATATACCGATAATTAAAAACATCGGAATAAGCGTGGCTTCGAAGAATATATAAAACAGAATGGCATCCAGTGCTGAAAAAACGCCAACCATGATGCCGGTCATAATTTGAAACGCACCGAGGTACATCGCGGGTCGGTCTTTAATAACTTCCCACGCTGAGATCACAACAATAACGTTAATTAAGGTGGTTAAGATAACCAATGGCATCGAGATGCCATCAACCCCTAACAGATAATTGATACCGAAATCAGGCAACCATTTGAGCTGCTCGGTGAATTGCATAGCAGCCGTGGTTTTGTCGAAGCCGAAATACAACGGCAAGCTAACCAACAAGGTCAGCACTGAAACCAATGCTGCCAGTGGGCGTGCCCGGCTATCACCTAGCGCCACAATCGCGGCACCACCAAGGATAGGCAGCCAGATGGTAAGGCTTAATATATAAGAGCTGGATTCGTTCACGGCGTCGATCCGAAAATTTGCATGTGCATAAAAAACAAGCGCATTAGTTAAACAAGAACCACGTGAGCATGGCCAACAAGCCAAGGATCATCGCGAACGCATAGTGATACAGGTAGCCAGACTGAACATACCTTGCAACGTGTGCAAACAAGCCAACGCCTTTAGCCGAACCGTTAACCATTGCACCGTCAATCAATGTTTGATCACCGACCTTCCAAAGCGTACGACCTAAGCCAATACTGCCCGCTCCAAAAAGGAATTGATTGAAATCATCAAAACCGTATTTGTTTTCTAACAGGCGATGCAAGAAGCCCAGTCGTTTGTGCAACATCGCAGGAATACTTGGCGCTAGAAGGTAGAACACCCAAGCGGTGATAACACCTGCGGCAGCAAGGTACACCGGCGGTGTAGCGAACGCATGTTTAACAAAACCCCAAACGCCATGGTACGTTTCGCCCAACGCACCGATAACATCATGCGCGGCGGCAACAGTTATGACGCCGTCGAAGTAGTCGCCAAACACAACAGCACTAACGGTTAATGCGCCAATCAGTACCGACGGGATAGCCAGTAAGATCAATGGCATGGTGACAACACCTGGTGGCTCGTGACAATGTTCAGCGGTGTGCTTATCCATGCGGGTCTCACCGTGGAATACCATGAAAAACATACGGAATGAATAAAAGGCCGTAATAAAAACACCGGCCAACACACTCCAATACGCAAACGTAGAGCCTGCAATCGTCGACTTATGCACCGATTCAATGATGATGTCTTTCGAGAAAAAGCCCGACAATCCAGGGAACCCAATAAGTGCCAAGGAGCCGATGAGCGATGTCCAGTATGTGATCGGCATGTATTTGCGCAAGCCACCCATTTTTCGCATGTCTTGCTCGTGGTGCAACGCTATGATCACAGAACCTGCAGCCAGGAATAACAGTGCTTTAAAGAAAGCGTGTGTCATTAGGTGGAAAATAGCAGCAGAGTATGCCGATACACCAAGCGCAACGGTCATGTAACCCAGCTGAGATAATGTTGAGTACGCGACAACCCGTTTAATATCGTTTTGAACAATACCAATCAAGCCCATAAATAACGCGGTAATTGAACCAATAATGAGTATGAAGCTCAGCGCGGTTTCAGAAAGTTCGAATAATGGCGACATACGGGCCACCATAAAGATACCTGCTGTAACCATCGTAGCCGCATGGATTAACGCCGAAATAGGCGTTGGGCCTTCCATGGAATCAGGTAACCAAACATGCAAAGGTACTTGAGCAGATTTACCCATGGCACCGATAAACAAACAAATACAAATTACCGTGATGGCAGACCATTCCATTTTGCCCAAAATGTTCATGCTTTGACCGGCTATCGCATCACCTGCGGCAAACGCATCAACGTAAGACAAACTGTTTGTGTAGTAAACAATTCCTGCAATACCCAACAGGAAGCCGAAGTCCCCTACCCTGTTAACCAAAAAGGCTTTCATGTTGGCAAAGATGGCCGTTTCTTTTTTAAACCAGAAGCCAATCAATAAATAGGACACCAAGCCAACCGCTTCCCAGCCAAAAAACAGCTGCAAGAAGTTGTTAGACATAACCAGCATGAGCATGGCAAACGTAAACAGTGAGATGTAGCTGAAGAACCGTTCATAGCCTGGATCTTCATCCATGTAGCCAATGGTGTAAATGTGCACCATGAGTGACACAAAGGTAACTACCAGCATCATCAGAACAGTTAGGTTATCGACCAGAAAGCCAATTTCAAACCTAATACCGCCACTGACCATCCAGGTGTACAGCGTTTCATTGAAAACGGGAGCGCCATCCATTACAACGTGCTTGAACGCAACAAGCGAAAGCACAAAGGCGATAGCGACACCGGCGATGGTAACGCGGTGAGAATTGGTGCGACCGAGCTTTTTGCCAAAAAAACCTGCAGCAATGGCTGCAAATAAAGGCGCGAGCGGAATTAGCGTGTAGAGCGTTTTCATATGACCCTACCCTTTTAGCTCGTCAAGATCAGCAACATTAATGGTTTGCCTGTTTCTAAACAACACAACCAAGATGGCTAAACCAATAGCCGCTTCAGCAGCAGCCACCGTTAGTATAAAGAACACAAATATTTGCCCGGCACCGTCGTCAAGAAAACGAGAGAAAGCAACGAAGTTCATATTGACCGACAACAACATCAATTCGATCGACATCAATAAAATAATGACATTTTTTCGGTTAAGAAAAATGCCGACAACGCTTAGGCAGAACAAAATAGCGCCAAGTGTTAAATAATGCGGTAATGAAATCATGGTTCGTTGATCGCCCTTAACGTTTTTCAGACGGCATTTGAACAACGCGCAATCTATCTTGTTTAGTCACAGCGATTTGTTCTGACGGTTTCTGGTATTTGGTGTCTGGACGTTTACGCATGGTGAGTGCAATAGCCGCAACTATCGCTACTAACAAAATAATTGCTGCTATTTCAAATTGGAATAAGTACTTGCTGTACAGCAATTCGCCCAGCATCGCTGTATTGCTAAAGCCTTCCTCGGCAGGTACCGGCACACCAAAATTTTCAGACTTAAAATAGCGTTGCGTTAACAAGAACACCATTTCAACCAACATAATGGCACCAACGAGTAAGCCCACCGGTAAGTAACTCACAAAGCCTTCACGTAAAGGCTCTACGTTGACATCAAGCATCATGACCACAAACAGAAACAGCACCATAACGGCGCCGACGTAAACCAACACCAACGTGATCGCTAAAAATTCCGCTTCTAGCAACATCCAAATACCAGCGCTGGTAAAAAACGTTAGCACCAAAAACATCGCAGCGAATACCGGGTTATTCACCGTTATCACGCGGGAGGCGGCAAACACCAGAATGGCTGCAAACACATAAAAAACGAACAGTTCAAAAGTCACGGCTGTTTCCTGTTCCTGTAATTATCGAAATGCAGCGTCAGCTGAACGATCAGCCGCGATTTGCTCTTCGAATTTATCGCCAATGGCAAGCAATTTATCTTTCGTCATAATTTGCTCACCGCGGTTTTCAAAGTGGTACTCAAAAATGCGCGTTTCTACAATGGAGTCGACCGGACAAGCCTCCTCACAAAACCCGCAAAAAATGCATTTAAAGAGATCGATATCGTATCGGGTAGTACGGCGCGTGTTGTCGGGGCGTTGCTCTGACTCAATAGTGATGGCCAATGCAGGGCAGACAGCTTCGCACAATTTACACGCAATACAGCGTTCTTCGCCATTGGGGTAACGGCGCAGCGCATGCAAGCCTCTGAATCGCGGCGATTGCGGTGTTTTCTCTTCCGGGTACTGAATAGTTATACCTTTCGATACAAAGTACTTGCCCGTTAGACGCATGCCTTTGAGCAATTCCCAAAGCGAAAAGCTTTTGATGTAGCCTTTTAGTTTTCCAGTCATGTGTGTACCCTATCCGCGTATCTGAAACCACGGACCTACGCCGTAGTAAACTGCAAAACCCACAACCGCGATCCAGACGATAGTGACAGGAATAAACACCTTCCAGCCTAATCGCATAATTTGATCGTAGCGATAACGAGGAAACGTTGCGCGGAACCAAAGAAACAGGAATAAACAGAACGCTGTCTTAATTAAAAACCAGTGAATGCCATCGCCAAATCCATCGATGGGCGACAACCAGCCCCCTAAGAACATAATAGAGGTGAGTGCCGCGATCATGATCATGTTGGCGTATTCAGCCAGGAAGAAAACCGCGAACGCCATGCCAGAATAATCAACATGAAAACCAGCAACGATTTCCGACTCACCTTCCGCAACATCAAACGGTGCGCGGTTGGTTTCAGCAACACCTGAGATGAAATAAACCACGGCAAGCGGTAAAAGCGGAATTAAAAACCAACTGGTAAAACCACCAGATTGCGCTTTAACTATATCGCCAAGATTTAAGCTACCGGAAAGCATCAACACACCGATTAACGCAAAACCCATGGCAATTTCATAAGCAACAATTTGCGCCGCAGAACGCATGGCACCCAGAAATGCATATTTTGAGTTCGAAGCCCAGCCAGCGATAATAACGCCGTACACCCCAATGGATGTCATGGCCAACACATAAAGCAAACCTGCATTGATATCGGCAAGCACTAGGCCATCGGCAAACGGGATAACCGCCCAAGCGGCCAAAGCAGGCGCTAACGATAAAATGGGTGCAACTAAAAATAAGAAACGAGAAGAATTGGTTGGAATAATAACTTCTTTAGTAAGCAGCTTAAACAAGTCTGCGAACGGTTGCAGCATGCCACCCCAACCCACACGGTTAGGACCAATACGCACCTGCATAGAACCGATAACTTTTCTTTCGGCAAGCGTTAAGTATGCGACGCTGATAATGAGTGGCAACAATATCGCAACGATTTTTAAAATCGTTATTGTCGTCAGTAAGATTGCATCCATCATGCTTTGCTTACCTCAATTGATGCATACAGGTCGCCCAGTGTTTGTGTTTCGGGAATACCTCGTGGCACCCAAACACACCCTGCCGGCAACTCATCGCTTAATTGTACTGGCAAGGTCACCGCATTAGCACCCTGCTTTAATGACACTGAATCGCCATCTTCGAGTTTCAGTCGGCTCAGTTCGGATGCCGCCATCAGGGCGAACGCTTGCTTACCATCGGCAGACTTTTGCAATGGCTGCGAACGCCTTACTAAAGGATCGATTGCATGGATCGGTGTTTCACCGCTTCGCAAGAACAGTGACGAATCGGCTTCGCTGTAACTAAGCTCGCCGGAGAATGGAGTTAAGTTGTTCAGCTGTACGCTGCTACAAGCTTGCTGCAACTCTTTGGTAATTGCATCTGGGCTATCGTAGCCAAACCCGTCTAGCTCTAACGCTTCAGCCAGTACACGCAACACTTTCCAGGCAGGTCGTGCATCACCCGGCGGTGCACAAATACCTTTAGCGGTTTGCCAATTACCCGTGGCATTAACGAATGTGCCATAGCTTTCGGTAAACGTTGCCATCGGCAAAATAACATCGGCATGCGCCTTCAGGCTGTCGGACATAAAAGCGTTAATCGCTACAACGCCTTTAGCATTGTTTAATGCCTGCATTGCCATCGCTGGATTACTTGCATCAAATTCAAGCTCGCAACCAACGAGTAGGTAACGATCCAGACCTTGCTCAAGCATGTCGCGAGCGTTTAAACCTTGTGCCGATGCCTTAGCACCACCCACTTCTCTGTGCGGAAGAACGCCGGCTAAACAAGCACCTGCTGTGTTTGATTTTTCTGGCAGTAAACTTAGTGTTGCACCCGTTGCGCTGGCTAACTGCTTGGCTACGTATTCCAATTGCGCGTAAACCGGATGAGCAACGGCTATGTTGCCCAACATAACTGCACAACGTTCACCGTTTTTCAGCGCATCGGCAATACGTTGATGCTGTTCAGTGACGTCAAAGCTTGGTGCATTCTTCAGTGCACTGATATCCGCACCGGCAGCGGTTGCAACACAGGCTAATTCGGCTAGCATTGCATCTGAACGCACACTGATATTGTCTGCAGCATCGAAGTGCATTTCAAAAGCGCGAGGATTGATAAAACTGATTTGGCCGCCCTTTAGCGCAGATTTACGCAAACGCAGCGCTGCTATAGGTTGATCTTTACGGATATTGCTACCGACCAATAAAGCAGCGTCCAGCGTTTCGAGATCGCTCAGCTGCATACCCAACCATGGCATCGCCGGGCTCGCATCCTGTGTTGAGAAATCGGTTTGGCTTAAGCGGTGATCAATGTTTGCCGACCCAGCAGCGCGTGCAAGTTTTTGCGTTAGATACAGCTCTTCAACAGACAATGAAGCGGAAGCGAGTACACCTAATTGCTGGGCATCCCCTGCCAACACCTGAGCTGCCTTTTCAAGCGCTGTAGACCAATCACAGTTTTGCAATTCGCCATCGACTCTGATCATGGGCGTGCTTAAACGATCAGCACTGTTTAACCCTTGATAACTGAAGCGATCACGATCTGATATCCAAGTTTCGTTAATGTCGTCGTTATCACGTGGTACAACACGGTTCACTTTCTCACCGTCCATGTGCACCAACACATTGGAGCCCACGCTGTCGTGCGGGGCAACAGACACATGTTGTCTCAATTCCCATGCTCGAGCGGTGTAACGAGAAGGCCGCGCTGTTAAGGCACCAACCGGGCAAATGTCGATAACGTTACCAGATACTTCTGATACCACTGATTTTGCAATGTAAGTACCGATGCGCACATTCTCGCCGCGCCCGGTAGCACCAAGCTCACGAATACCGGCAATTTCTTCACCAAAACGAACACAGCGTGTGCAATGTATGCAACGTGTCATCTCGGTTGCGATCAATGGACCTATGTATTTGTCCATAACCACGCGCTTACCTTCTGTGTATTGCGATGCACTGCCACCGTAACCCATAGCGACGTCTTGCAACTCACACTCACCACCTTGATCGCAAATGGGGCAATCGAGCGGATGATTGATCAACAGGAATTCCATGGTGCCTTGCTGTGCTTCACGTGCCAGTTTCGATTTGGTTTTAACAACCATATCGGGCATCACGGGTGTGGCACAGGCCGGTAATGGCTTAGGTGCTTTCTCTACTTCCACCAAACACATGCGGCAATTGGCTGCCACCGACAATTTGCGGTGGTAACAGAATCGTGGAATATCGATACCGGCTGCATCGGTAACTTCGATAAGCATCTGGCCTTTTTTCGCTGTTAGCGAGTGGCCGTCAACGGTAATTTGAATGTCGTCGCTCATGCTTTACGCTACTTTTAGGCCACAGCACCAAGCTTATCGCCAACCAGGCTTCGCTTGTGCTCTATGTAATATTCAAACTCATGTCGGTAGTGCTTAACAAAGCTCTGTACCGGCATAGCGGCGGCATCGCCCAAGGCGCAAATAGTTCGCCCGGCGATTTTTCCGGCAACGTCTTCGAGTTTGGCGATATCTTCTGGCATGCCTTTGCCTTCCACAATGCGCGTTAGCATGCGATACAACCAACCCGTACCTTCACGACACGGTGTGCATTGCCCACAGGATTCTGAAAAGTAGAATCGGGATAGTCGGCGTAAGGCTTGAACCATATCGGTGGTTTCGTTCATGACGATCACAGCACCAGAACCCAACATAGACCCGGCTTTACCAATTGAATCGTAGTCCATATTGGTTTGCATCATGAGTTCGCCAGGTACTACAGGCACTGATGAGCCGCCCGGAATAACGGCTTTTAAAGGAATGCCATCTTTCATACCACCGGCAAGTTCCAGTAGATCGCTGAATGGTGTTCCTAAATTAATTTCAAAGTTTGCAGGCGCTGCTACATGGCCTGATACTGAAAAGCATTTTTGCCCACCGGCTTTTTCGATACCCATGTCGGCGAACCATTGCGCACCGTTTCTGATGATGGATGGCACTGATGCAACCGACTCAGTGTTGTTTATAGTGGTTGGTTTACCATAAAGACCATAGTTTGCAGGAAAAGGAGGTTTAAAACGGGGCTGACCCTTTTTGCCTTCTAACGATTCGAGCAGCGCAGTTTCTTC
Source organism: uncultured Granulosicoccaceae bacterium (assembly GCA_937923565.1). Taxonomy (GTDB): domain Bacteria; phylum Pseudomonadota; class Gammaproteobacteria; order Granulosicoccales; family Granulosicoccaceae; genus Granulosicoccus. The sequence continues at coordinate 10,569 of CALDTX010000184.1, forward strand.
ACCGCAAATGTAAGCACCCGCACCCAAGGTGCCGATGACGTCAATATTAATGCCGGATCCTTTGATGTCTTTACCCAGCCAACCTTCGTTATACGCATTTTTTAGGGCGGCTTGAAATCGTTTATACACCTCGTCCATAAATTCACCGCGCATATAGTTGTAGCCAACACTTGCACGAATGGCATAGCAACCAATGATCATGCCTTCTACTAACGCATGCGGGTTGAATCGGATAAGGTCGCGATCTTTGCAGGTACCGGGCTCCGACTCATCGGAGTTAACAACAAAATAACTTTGCGCCGTTTCCTTAGGCATAAAACTCCACTTAAGACCCGTGGGGAAACCTGCTCCACCACGCCCTCTTAAGCCTGACGCTTTAACGATTTCAACGACATCTTCAGGCGTTAGTTTTTCGTCGAGAATTTTTTGCCACGCTTGAAAACCACCAACCTTCAGATAGTTTTCGTACGTCCACGGCTCATCAAACTGCAGCGTGGTATAGCAAACCTGATTTTGTGGAGGAACACTCATACGCTACCTCATTAATCCAATGCGTCTAGAATTTCATCAACCTTTTCGGTTGTGAGATTCGTGTGGTAAACGTGATCGACTTGCATCATTGGCCCACCAGAGCAGGCAGCCAGACACTCTTCTTCCACTTTTAAATAGATGCGCCCATCAGCTGTACTTTCGCCAAGCTTAATGCCGCATTTTTTCTCAACGTGATCAACGATTTGATCAGAACCCATCAGCATACAACTGATGTTGGTGCAAATAGCCACGTTGTGTCGCGCCACAGGCTTGGTTTCATACATGGAATAAAAGCTGGCAACCTCATAAACAGCGATAGCCGGCATGTGCAACATCACTGCAACAGCATCCATAAGCTCTGTGGTTAAAAAACCTTTGTTCTGATGTTGAGCAACATGCAACGCAGCCAAAACGGCACTTTGCTTTTGGTCGTCGGGAAATAACGTCAATGCTTCGGTTATTTCGTGCATTGAGTGCTCATCAAGCACGCTAGCGGGATCTATTAAAGCGCTCATCGATCAATCTCACCGAAAACGATATCTTGAGTACCAATAATGGCCACCACATCTGACAACATGTGGCCTCTCGTCATTTCATCGAGAGATGCCAAATGTGCAAAGCCTGGTGCGCGTACTTTCAAACGATAGGGTTTGTTAGCACCGTCTGATACCAGGTAACAACCAAACTCACCCTTAGGGTGTTCAACCGCTGCATAGGATTCGCCTTCTGGCAAACAAAAGCCTTCAGTAAACAATTTAAAGTGGTGGATTAACGCTTCCATATCACCTTTCATGATCGCTCGCCGGGGCGCAGCAATTTTATGATCTTCGGTGAGTACCGGGCCGGGTTGCTCACGTAACCAATCAACGCATTGCTTGATAATGCGATTGGACTGGCGCATCTCTTCAACGCGCACTAAATAGCGATCGTAGCAATCGCCATTAGTGCCAACCGGGATGTCAAAGTCGACACGGTCGTACACTTCGTAAGGTTGCTTCTTACGCAAATCCCATTCAATGCCGGAACCTCGTAACATCGGGCCAGTAAAGCCAAGCTGTAGCGCCCTTTCGGGTGTTACAACACCAATACCCACGGTGCGTTGTTTCCAAATACGGTTATCGGTGAGCAAAGTTTCATACTCATCAACATAGCCTGGGAAACGGTTCGTGAAATCTTCGATAAAGTCGAGTAAGGAGCCGTCGCGCGCTTCGTTCAGTTTGCTAGCAGTGGCTTTACTGCGCCACTTAGACGCTTCATATTTGGGCATGCTTTCGGGTAAGTCGCGAGCAACACCACCCGGGCGATAATATGTGGCGTGTAAACGTGCGCCAGACACCGCTTCATAGCAGTCCATTAGATCTTCACGCTCACGGAAGCAATACAGAAACATAGACATGGCGCCAACATCAAGGCCATGCGCACCCAGCCACATCAGGTGGTTTAACAAACGCGTTATTTCATCGAACATCACGCGAATGTATTGAGCACGAAGCGGTACTTCACAACCCAATAATTTTTCGATGGCCATGACATAGCCGTGCTCGTTACACATCATGGAAACGTAATCGAGTCTGTCCATGTAGCCGATGGTTTGATTGTAAGGCTTGCTTTCCGCTAATTTTTCAGTGCCGCGATGCAACAGACCTACATGAGGGTCGGCGCGTTCAACAACTTCGCCATCCATCTCAAGCACCAGGCGCAATACGCCGTGTGCCGCCGGATGTTGCGGCCCAAAATTTAATGTGTAGTTACGAATCTCAGGCATTGCTATCGTTTTCCTCTGCCGCGTCTTCACCGGTTAAGTAGCGACTGTCTTCGCGAATTACACGTGGTACCAGCACACGTGGTTCGATAGAAACTGGTTCGTACACAACCCGTTGTTTAATGGGGTCGTAGCGCATTTCAACATTGCCAATCAGTGGAAAATCCTTTCGAAACGGGTGTCCGTTAAAGCCATAGTCGGTTAGTAAGCGACGCAAATCGCTATGACCTTCAAACAAAATGCCGTAAAGATCAAACGCCTCTCTTTCAAACCATTCAGCGCCAGCCCAAATTGACGTTAGCGAAGGGACAACAGGCAAGTCGTCGTTCTCGGCGGTGCAATGTATTCGCAAACGCACGTTATGCTCGATTGACAACAAGTGGGTTACCGCATCGAATCGGGGCCGGCCAATATCGGGCAAGTCGATACCGGTGTTAAACGTTAAAGTACCCATTGACGAGGCATCGACAGCACGACTAAAGCTTGCGCCTTTTTCGTTGTCTGTAGACCATTCGCTCTCGCCGTAGGTGGAATAATCGACACCGCACAGATCAGTAAGCTGTACAAATCGGGTGGCTTTGTTATCTCGAAGTTCTGTGGCGACCACTAGCAGGTCGGCAGGGTCAACTTCCATGGAAACCAAATCGAGATCAACAAAGATGGTTCCGTTATCCGGAAACATCGCCTGCAGCGTTGCGCACATTTGTTCTGGTCGAGAGCTCATCTGACTGTCCTAACGCGCTATGGTGTTGGTGTTACGGATTTTATTCTGCAACTGCATAATGCCGTACAGCAGCGCCTCTGCGGTTGGTGGGCAACCAGGTACATAGACATCCACAGGCACAATACGATCACAGCCACGAACAACCGCATAAGAATAGTGGTA
>CALDTX010000185.1 GCA_937923565.1 uncultured Granulosicoccaceae bacterium
AATACCGTTGGGTGTATCAAGCTGTTGTATGAGACCGTCTTTCATGATCGCTATCCGGTCGGCCAATGTGAGCGCTTCGATCTGATCGTGCGTCACATAAACCATGGTGTTACCCAATCGGCGGTGCAGCCTTTTAAGCTCCACACGAAGGTCTGTTCGTAATTTTGCATCAAGGTTAGACAATGGCTCATCAAACAAAAACACGTTAACGTCGCGAACCAGAGCACGGCCTATGGCAACCCGCTGCCGCTGACCACCTGACAACGCACCCGGCTTACGTGCTAATAACGGTTCTATTTGTAGAATTTGTGCAGCATAGTCCACCCGCTTTTTAATTTCCGCCTTGGGTAAACCAGCAACACGCAAACCAAACGATAAGTTTTTCTCAACGTTCATTTGCGGGTATAGCGCATACGACTGGAACACCATGCCGATGCCACGGTCTTTCGGTTCTTCCCAGGTCACGTTTTTACCGTTAATGAATATTTGTCCTTCAGACACATCCAATAAACCGGCAATACAATTGAGCAAGGTAGACTTGCCACAGCCCGACGGCCCTAGCAGCACCAGAAACTCACCTTCATCGATTTCCAGATTTAATGATCGCAGAACCTCAACGGAACCAAAATTTAATGATAAATCTGCAATAGCTACACTACTCATCCCTTCACCGCCCCTGCCGCGATTCCGCGAACAAATAGTTTTCCAGATACAAAATAAACAACCAGCGGCAAAGCACCGGTTAAGAGCGTGGCCGCCATATTCACGTTGTACTCTTTAACCCCTTGTGTTGTATTAACAATATTGTTTAGCTGAACAGTCATTGGAAAGTTTTTGGTTCCCGCATAGATCACACCGAATAGAAAGTCGTTCCAGATGCCGGTTATCTGGATAATCATGGCCACAACAAATATCGGTAACGACATCGGCAACATAATTTGTAAAAAGATACGCCAGAAACCTGCGCCGTCTACTCTTGCCGCTTTAAACAGCTCCATGGGAATACCAGCAAAATAGTTTCTAAATAACAGCGTGAGTATTGGCATACCAAAAATCACGTGAACGAGAGTAACACCTGCCAAACTCGAAAAAAGCCCGAGCTCACGCAGGATGATAACGATCGGATACAGCATCACCTGATAGGGAATGAACGCACCAAATAGTAGTATCGTAAAAAAAACTTCAGAGCCTTTAAAACGCCAGAACGATAGAGCGTAACCATTCACTGACGCAATAATGATAGAAATAATGGTACTGGGAACCAGTATTTGTATGCTGTTCCAGAATCCCACTTTTAAGCCTTCGCAATACAAGCCGGTACAGGCTGTGTCCCAGGCTTTAACCCATGGCGCAAAAGTGATCTCCATCGGTGGCGAAAATATATTGCCCATCCGGATTTCCGGCATGCCTTTTAACGACGTCACCACCATGACGTATAAAGGCAGCAAATAATACAGCGCCGCCACAATAAGGAAGCCGTATATAACAATGTTGCGAGTCGAAATTAACCTGCGTGGTTTAGGACCGGAAGGGCCCGAACGATCAAGTGAAGAAAGCACTGTGCTGTTACCCATCGATCACCTGTTTTTTTGCCTTCTTTTCACCAAACTCCATCAAACCCCATGGAATTAAAATGATCAGAACCGTGGTTAACATAACAGTTGAGGCTGCCAAACCCTGACCGAGATTATTATTAGCGAACATATAGTCATACACATACTTGGCAGGCACCTCAGAAGCAATGCCGGGCCCGCCATCGGTTAACGCCACGACAAGGTCGTACACTTTTACAATACCGGCAGCAATCAAAACCAAGGTAGTGACAAACACTGGCCGCATCATTGGAATAACTATAAACAGGTAGGTGCGCCAAGCCGGTATGCCATCGACCCGCGAAGCTTTCCAGATTTCTTGATCGATACTGCGCAAACCAGCCAGCATTAATGCCATAACCAGTCCGGTACCTTGCCAAAGACCTGCGATAACAATGGCGTATATCGCCATGTCTTTGTTACTCAGTAAATCAAGCTCAAAGCTTGTAAATCCAAGATCCTGAATAACTTTTTGTATGCCAAAATTCTGATTAAGAATCCACTGCCAGACCAAACCGGTAACGATAAAACTCAACGCAAACGGATACAGAAAAATGGTTCGAAAGGTATTTTCGAAGCGAATTTTTTGATCTAAAAAAACCGCGAGCAAGAAACCTACAATTAGCGAAAAAACCAGAGAACAAACGCCATAGATCAGAATGTTTTCCATGGACTCTTGCCATCGAGACGTTTTAAACAGCCTGACGTATTGATCGATGCCAACAAACTTTTCGCGCGGCAAAGACTTCGACGAAGTGAACGAGTAGAAGATCGACCATGCTGAACAACCAACAAATATAACCAAAGCGGTGGCAATCATTGGCAGCGCTGCCACTTTCGCACTCAGGTTACGGAACAGTTTGTTCGGGGGTTTAGCTACAGGACGTCGATTATCTGGGTTTGTAATTGAAGCCATAGAAGTTTATTGGGTAATTGAGGAAATTTACAGACAAGCAAGCCAAACAGTTGGCTTGCTCGTCTATCCAATAAACTACTCAGCTAGCTCTAAAATCTCAGAGAATCGAGCTTGAGCGTCTTCAATAGTGACTGATTTATCTGCAAAGAACTCAGAAGAGAGATCTTCCAGTTGTCCTTGAGTATCGCGGTTCAGAATTTGATCACCACTTGGCAAGATGTTTTCAGGATTGGCTAAAATTTCCAGACCTTTCTTCATACAAGCGTTGGCAGCTTCCAGATCAACATCGGCGCGCACAGGCAATGAACCTTTCTTAAGGTTGAAGCCCACTTGCACTTCTTTTGACAACATCATTGAGGCCATTCTTAATTGTGCTTCTGTGACTTCAGGGTCATCGTTTTTCGGGAAGTAAAAAGCATCACCGGCCGTATCGAGCACCGCACGATTACCTAAACCAGGTAAACAGTCGTACTCAACACCTGCAGTTTGACCTGCAACTGAAAATTCACCCTGTGCCCAGTCACCCATGATTTGAGCGCCAGCCTGCCCAGAAATGACTTGATTCGTTGCGTCGTTCCAGTTTTGAATTGAATTCTTAGGGTCTGTCAGGTTTCGTGCATCGTCATAGGCCTGCCAGATTTTTTTCATGTCTTCGCCGTTGATAACGTCCATGTTCTTCTCAACATAAACTGAACGCCAAAGGTCCATACCACCAATACCGATAACCATTACGCCGAACATGCCGCTTGTTTGCCAAGCTTGTCCGCCGACCGCTAAAGGAATAATGCCAGCTTCGCGCAACTTAGGTGCTGCTGCCACAAACTCACCCCAATTCGTTGGCGCTTCGATACCGGCGGTTTCGAAGGCTTTGAGGCTTGTCCACATCCACTGCCAGCTATGAATGTTTACGGGTACACAGTAGATCTTGCCGTCTAAGGTGCAGCTTTCCAATAATTTTGATGGCCGAACGATATCAGTCCATCCTTCTTTTTCAGCAAGTTCGGTTAAATCGAGCATTAAACCTGCTTCTACCAGCTCTTCTGCTTGTCTTCCGTGGTTAAGTTGTGTGGCTCCCATGGGCTCACCACCGATAATGCGACTGATGATAATAGGTCGTGCTGTGCCGCCACTACCCGCGATAGCACCATCAACCCAATTATCGCCACCTGCGTTGAATGCGTCTGCAAAGACCTTAACAGCCGCGGCTTCACCACCGGAGGTCCACCAATGCGTAACTTCAAGATCAGTTGCAGTAGCTGAGGCCGACGCTCCAAACAAGCCCAGCGATAACACGCTGGTAATTAAACTGGTTTTGAACTTCATGTTTTTTTGCTCCAAGTGTTTTTGTTTCAAAATTTGGTACAACCCCCCTACTTTACACCGCCCGTAAGTTGGAGCAACTTTTATTTAATTCAACCGTTGAAATAAGTACATTTCCTCTGTTATTTATGAAATTTTTTCTTAAATAGCAAGCTTTGAACGCTAATTAAGCTAATCGGATTCGATTTTTACCCGAGATCGGGATTAGCCGGATTTTGCTCGGTTAAAAACCCACCAGACTGGCGAGACCAAAGCTCGGCATATAGGCCATTTCCGTCCACCAACTGTTGGTGAGTACCAAGCTCGATAATACGACCTTGATCCATGACAACCAAACGATCCATCATTGCAATGGTTGATAGCCGATGAGCTATGGCGATAACTGTTTTGTCAGCCATAAGTGATGTCAGGTTTTCCTGAATGGCGGCTTCTACTTCGCTGTCGAGCGCCGATGTTGCTTCATCTAGCACCAGTATTGGCGCATCTTTCAAGAAAACGCGCGCAACCGCGATGCGTTGCCGCTGACCACCTGAGAGTTTGACCCCACGCTCTCCCACATGAGCTGCATAACCTTTACGACCTTTGGCATCAACTAAGTCCACAATAAAGTCGTGCGCATTAGCGCGCTTAGCAGCGTTTTCCACTTGCTCTTGGGTGGCGTCGGGTAAACCGTACGCAATGTTATCGAAAACCGTTCGATGCAAAAGAGAGGTATCTTGGGTGACTACACCAATATTTTGCCGGAGAGATTCTTGCGTTACCTGAGAAATGTTCTGGCCATCGATATGCACTTGCCCGGCTTCTAAGTCGTATAGCCTTAACAACACATTAGTAAGCGTAGTTTTGCCAGCACCGGATCGACCAACCAAGCCGATTTTCTCACCACCATTAATGGTTAAATCGAAAGATTCTATAGCGCCGGATTTTTTTCCATAATGAAAACGGACTTTATCAAAATTAATTGAACCGGTATTTACAGTGAGCGCTGGTGCATTTTTTACATTCTTTACTGTCGTTTCTTCAGAAAGCATTTGCATACCATCATAGACAACACCAACGCTTTCGAATAAAGAAGACAACTCCCACATGATCCATTGCGACATACCCTGGATTCTTAAAACCAAACCAATACCAACCGCCACGGCTCCTACGGATACCGATTGCTGGATCCATAAATACACGGCTGCCGCACCAACGCCAAACAACAGAGCAGCGTTTAAAGCAGATAAACACAAATTCAGTAACGTAACCAAACGCATTTGCGGATGAACCGTGTCAAGAAACAACTGCATACTTTGTTTGGCGTAACTGGATTCACGCCCTGAATGGGCAAACAATTTTACGGTTTGAATGTTAGTGTAACTATCAACAACTCTGCCTGTCATTTCGGAACGAGCGTCGGCCTGCGCTCTGGAAATAACTTTCATTTTTGGTAAAAAGTATTTCATTAATAGCGCGTAGAGAACTATCCACAATATGAAAGGCAGTACCAATAGTTTGTCGAATGAGCCCATCAGCACTAATGCAGAAATAAAATAAACAATGACGTAAACCATGACATCGAGCACTTTCATCACAGCTTCTCGCACAGCTAATGATGTTTGCATGACTTTAGCGGCAACACGACCCGCGAACTCATCCTGGAAAAAACTGTAGCTTTGACCCAGCATGTAATTATGAGCACGCCAGCGGATCGACATCGGATAGTTGCCAATAACTGTTTGATGCAAGATAACTGAATGTATAAAACTGGTGAGTGGAATCAGCACAATGATTACCGTGCCAATCCAGAACAACGTTAACCCTTCGTCTTTTATAAACGTGCTTTGGTTAGACTGACTCAGCCAATCGACAAGATTACCTAAATAGCCAAACAGGCTAACTTCCAAAATTGAAATGAGCGCAGTAAGACCAGCAATCACTAAAAGCCAGGGAAATACAGATTTTGTGTAAAACCACAGGAATGCAAACAGTGTTGCGGGCGGTTTACCCGTCGGCTCCGTCGGAAAGGGTTCTGACAACCCTTCAAAAAACGAAAAAAAACTCATAGCGTTGAAAATTATCAGGCTTAATTGATCGAATTAAGAAACAGATTCAGGTGCTTCATCTGAAACCAGACAAACGCCAGAAGCATAAGCACACACAACGTAACAAGGCCTGTAATAATACCAATATCACGCCCGCCTAACCAACCCAGCATACCGATTGAACAAACAAAAAGTGCAGTCGCTACTGTGGCACTGCTGGTACCCACAAACCTGATCTGCGCCACTTTCAAGGTTATTTCATCTGACAGATTCTGCAAACCAGCCAGTTCAAGCGTTAATCGCACATCAACATACAAAGCCACAATAAACAACAACGAAGACAGTACAAAAAGAACAAACACGACTTTAGACAACCAGTTGCGAAGCCCCAGCCGCAGTACCTGCAGTGCACCGGTGAGCGCAAAGCCTGATAACAAGCCACTGATAAATGCAACCTGCCCTGTTTGAAGCTCGAGTATTTCTCTCATAGAAACTGCGATGTTTAACAAAATTTATTTACGCGCTACTGTAAGCGCCGTTAACCATTAACTTTGGTTTGGCTGAATATCGGGTGCCGCCGGAAAAGGCAAATCTGAATCATTAATATGATTAGTAATGTTTGTGAAAAATATTGTACTGACAGTTAAACAGATATCCACCAGCGATTGATCAGAGAACCCAACTGATCGGGCGTTGTCGAGTTCCGCCTGCGCCAATGTGCCAGGGGTGGTAACGAGCTTTCGAACCAGGTTACACAGCACGTTCATTCTCTCGTTTTCGAGCGTATCACCACGGCGAATGGCTATTTGAGTGCTTTTGTCTAATCCTGCTGCTCTGGACTTTACACTATGTACCGAGAGACAATAATGGCATTGCGTGAGCTCGCTCACCAGCAATTTAACGCATTCAACTTCCTCAAGCGTAAGAGAGCTGCGTTGCAGAGCAGATTCCATGGTCAGATAGGCTAGTAAAGCCGGTTCGCTGTTGGCAAACTGTAAATAGACATCTGCCAGCTTGCCATTAAGTTTTACGGCATCCAGTGCCAATTGCGTTTCGGCTGAAAGGGCAGATACTTTGCAAGTTGATAGTCTGGCCACGGCTGCATCCATTTACGGTTATATTTGAGGATATTATGCACGATCGAATTCGCCATTTTATCGAATCGACCACCACAAAGTGTATTTCTTGGTGGGTCAAGCCTAGTGTGCTGCCCGAAAAACCCGATCTAGTACTCGACCGTAACACACCTATTGTGTATGTGCTCGAAACCGGCGGGTTAGCCGACCGAGCTGCTTTAAACATTGTTTGCAAGCAACACGGCTTGCCTTCTCCCAATGCCGCGCTTAGCTTTGGCAATTACAAAGATAAATCCTCAATCCATGTATTAAAGCACCGCAAGGGCATCATATTCAGGCATAAGGGCATGGTTAGTTCGACACGTGTTCAAATGCTTATGGCCGCCGGATTAGATCTAAACGGCTCAGACTTGCAAATTGTGCCTGTCGCCCTTTATTGGGGAAGAGAGCCCGGCAAAGAACAAAATTTCTGGTCGCTATTATTTAGTGAAAATTGGAACGTTGCCAGTCGAACCCGAAAATTTCTTACAACCATTTGGCATGGTCGCGATACCTTACTTACGTTCAGCGAACCGGTTTCGTATCAGTCCTTGCTGACCAGTACCGGCAAACAAGATTTAACCCAAATTGATCCAACGCTGTTAACCCGAAAACTCTCCAGAATTTTAAGAGTTCATTTTCGGCATCGCAGAGGCGCTACATTAGGCCCAGACCAATCACACCGCAGAACCATGATTAGCCAAGTGATTAACGATCCCATGGTTCAACAAATTGTGCATGAGGAAAGCGAAGGCAACAGTAAACGGGAACAGCGCTTTCAATTACGTGCTAATCAGTATGCTTATGAAATAGCAGCCGACATGTCGTACCCTACGGTTCGCGTCATACACCGACTAATGAACCGACTTTGGACAAAAATTTATGAAGGTATCAATCTCAACGGCATAGATAATTTAAAATCAGCTGCTGATGGTCGCGAAATTGTTTACGTTCCATGCCATAGAAGCCATATCGACTACCTGTTGTTATCGTACATTTTGTACGTGAATGGGTTTTCATTGCCGCATATTGCCGCAGGTGTCAATCTGAATTTGCCCGTAGTCGGAGGCTTGTTACGACGCTGTGGCGCATTCTTTTTACGCCGCTCGTTTGCAGGCAATAGATTATATGCTGCGGTGTTCAACAGTTACCTCAAAAGTATACTGCAGCGTGGCAACTCCGTTGAATACTTTGTTGAAGGTGGTCGAAGCCGAACAGGCAGATTATTACCACCCAAGGGTGGCATGTTAGCCATGACTGTACATGCCTATTTAAGCAACCCGTCTACACCTGTGGTTTTCGTTCCAG
>CALDTX010000186.1 GCA_937923565.1 uncultured Granulosicoccaceae bacterium
GCCGCCCAACCGGCCCAGAGCGTTTCAACACCTTTTCAAACTCAGCCACATGCGCCGACAAACGATCCAGCTCTTCATCGATGTCCAACTTCTGCGCTGCCATTACCAGCTCTTGCTCTACTCGCTGTGCATCATGTTCAATATCTAACTCTGCAAGGCGCACAAGAAGCTTTGTTCTTTGTCTTTCAACCACCGATGGCCGATGCTGCTTCAGATTTTCTAACAACTCACTGATTGACTGTGTTCGCTCACTAAGGAAGCCTGCTGTTTTTTCGCCCTCACGCTCGCGCGTTGCCACCAGATCTTTTACAGCCTCGGCCAAGCTTACAAGCACATCGGCAGATAGCTGTTCCTGATTTTGTTTTTCCGAAGCAATAACACCCGGCCATTGCATCACTTCAAGTGGATTAACAGGCGTCGTTTCTCCAAGTGTGGATTCAACATGGGCAATAGCACCTTTTAGCGCATGTAATACATCGGCGTTGAGTGTTATTGCTTGTGCACTGCCTTCAATGGGGCGGATTTTTAAGTTAGCTTCTACCTTGCCCCGGCTGATGCTTGCGGCAATTGCGGCTCGGGCGGCAGGCTCTATTGAACGAAGCTCTTCTGGCACGCGAAGGCTTACTTCTAAATAGCGGTGGTTTACGCTGCGTAGCTCCCAACTGATTTCGCCTGTGGCGCTGTCGCAGGCATCTCGTCCAAAACCGGTCATACTTCTTAGCATGGTGTTATTTCACTCTTTTGCTTGCGCTTGAATGCAAGGGCTGTTGATATTTCGGCAAAACCGCGCAGATTAAGTATAGAGCCCTCACGGAGTATCTGTATTGCCTGTCAATTAGGTGTAGTGTCTGCCTAGTGCGGGTATACTCTGCCGCCTCCGCTCGCTTTCGAGTAGAGCCCTCAATTAACAGCTTAAGGATGTACACATGCGACCCAGTGGTCGAGCAATTGACGAATTACGCACCGTCGTTATCAACAAACGATACACGAAGCACTCTGCCGGATCGACCATGATCGAAATGGGCGATACCAAAGTGATCTGTACCGCTAGCGTGGACGAGCGCACGCCGCCGTGGCTTAAAGGCACTGGCAGTGGCTGGGTTACAGCGGAATACGGTATGTTGCCGGGTGCCACTCATACGCGCATGCGACGCGAAGCAGCCAGTGGCAAGCAGTCTGGCAGAACTCAGGAAATTCAGCGTTTGATAGGCCGCTCCTTACGCGCAGCTGTTGATCTCAATGCCTTGGGTGAGCGCAGCATTACGTTGGACTGCGATGTTATTCAGGCCGATGGCGGCACTCGTACCGCTGCTATTACAGGTGCATTTGTAGCTTTGTCTGAAGCGATTAATGGCTTGCTCAAGCAAGGCAAAATTAAGAAAAACCCCATTCACGGTATGGTCGCGGCAGTGTCTGTGGGCATTTATAATGGTGAGGCGGTGCTGGATCTGGATTACGCTGAAGATTCCAACGCTGAAACTGACATGAACATTGTCATGAATGAAGCAGGCGGGTTTATCGAAATTCAGGGCACCGCTGAAGGGCATGCTTTTCGAAGCGATGAACTGGAAAAAATGTTGGCCTTGGCAAAGCACGGTATTGGCCAGCTAACCCAAGCACAACAAGAAGCGTTGAGTTAATACGCTTTTTATAAGCATTGTTTTTATTGGCTTTGAGCACAAGCGATATGTCCACAAGTAACCCAAACAACGAAAAGCAAACCGTCGTTTTCGCCAGCGGTAATGCCGGCAAAATTAAAGAGATGAACGACTTGCTGGCACCACTGGGTTACGAGGTGCAATCGCAGCAGCATTTTGGTGTGGAGTCGGTACCTGAAACAGCCGTTACGTTTGTTGAAAACGCGTTAATCAAAGCGCGTCATGCATCCCAGCAAACGGGCTTTGCCGCTATTGCCGATGATTCAGGTTTGGAAGTAGACGCTTTAGATGGCGCACCGGGTTTATACTCGGCGCGCTTTGCCGAAATGCACAATGCTGGCAGCGGCGATGCCGATAACAACACTCTGTTGTTAGAGAAGCTTAAAGGCATCCCCGATGAAAAACGTAGCGCGCGGTTTCGTTCTGTGGTGGTTTTGTTACGCCATGAAAACGATCCATCACCGATTATTGCGCAAGGTGTTTGGGAAGGGCGAATTTTGCATGCTATCGAGGGCGATGGCGGCTTCGGTTACGACCCGCTGTTCTTTAACTTCGATACACAACAAAGCTCTGCTCTGCTAAGTAAAGCGCTTAAAAACCAACTAAGTCATCGCGGAAAAGCGGTGCAAAGCTTACTTGAGCAATTGGCTCAAACGGTTTAATCCAGTCGCACTTATGCAGCAGCGCACTTTCACCGAACTTCCGCCTTTATCCTTATACATACACATTCCCTGGTGTGTACGAAAGTGCCCGTACTGCGATTTCAATTCGCATGAACTCAAAGAGGACTTACCCGAAAGCGAGTACGTTAGTGCTTTACTGGCAGACCTAACGCAAGAACTGCCGCGTTTTTGGGGTAGAAGTATTGCGTCGGTTTTTATCGGCGGTGGCACACCCAGTTTATTCAGCGCTGAAAGTCTGGATAACTTAATGAGTGGTATTCGCTCACTGACCGCCTTAGCACCGAATGTTGAAGTCACGATGGAAGCGAACCCTGGTACGGTGGAACAAGGTAAGTTTCATGAGTTCAGAGCGCTGGGCATTAATCGTTTATCGTTAGGCATTCAAAGCTTCAACGATACGCATTTAAAAACATTGGGCAGAATTCATTCCGCCAGCGAGGCCATCGATGCCGTTGAGATTGCGCACAAGGCAGGCTTTGATAACTTCAATTTAGACTTAATGTTCGGATTGCCGGAACAAACACCTGAGCAAGCGCTTAGTGACTTACAACAAGCGATCCATTTAAAACCCACGCATTTGTCGTACTACGAACTTACGCTTGAGCCAAACACCTTGTTTGCTAAATACCCACCGAGCCTGCCACACGATGATAACCGTTGGGCGATGCAGGAAGAGGGAATTGCGCTGATGCAGCAAGCTGGCTATTCGCGCTACGAAATATCCGCTTATTCGCAAGCTGGGAAAACCTCGGCCCACAATACCAACTATTGGTTGTTTGGCGACTACATTGGCATCGGTGCTGGTGCGCACGGCAAATTAAGTTTTGCGGACAGCAATAACATTGTGCGCCGTTCCAAACTAAAACACCCTACCCGCTTTCTAAGTACGGCAGGTTCTGATAGCTGCATTGGCGAAGAGAGCGTGCTTAGCATTGAGGATACAGCGCTGGAATTTATGATGAATGCACTGCGTTTAATCGATGGCTTTTCTATACCACTGTTCCAACAACATACCGGCGTTAGCCTCGACCTGTGGCAGCGGCAGATTAATGCAGCGATCGATGACGGATTGTTAGAGCAACATGGTTTGACTATCCGGCCCACAGAACAGGGTCGGAATTTTTTGAATAATACGCTGGCACATTTTCTTGAAACCGAAGCGGAAACCAGACGTTACCCGCGTATCAATATTCAGCCGGTATAAATTCTAAGCTGACTACTGAGGCACTTGCTGGCCTTGAACAGACTGCAAGAATTTCAGCATCTCTGCAGGATCACCCCCAGTGGGCAAATTCATGCCAGCAACGCCGGGTAACGGCTGACCATCCGGCCCCAACTTCATCGCCGCAGGTGTGGCCTGGCCGTAGCCTTGTGCGCTTGGGTAGCTTGCAGGCGCAGAGGCTTTCCGAGTTTTAATGTTCAGTGTGTCTGAGGCGATACCCTCGGGAGGTGCTGATCCAAAATGTGTGACGCCGTTGGCATCGGTCCATTTATACACCTTGGTTTCGATGGTTTTGCTGGAACCTGAGCCCGAAGCCGGATTCGAACTGGCAAGGCTTTTCACCTTGTCGCCTGCACCGTTGGCCGAGGATTTAACTCGGTCTACGGTGCTTTCAGCAAGTTTGCCGAGCATTGCGCCCGGGTCGCCACCGCGCATATAGACGCCGTAGGAGGTCACGCCAATCATGCAGATAATAGGCACACACATTTTAAAGATTATCTTGAAAATTAGCTTTGTCATGACTTCCCTAGCCAGAAATAGCGGATCATTAAGCTAAAATCGGCTTTTTTTGCAATCTCTTTACAACTTCGCTTGCATTTTGTGTCATCGAGACATAGTATCCTTCTCCGCTTTTATCATGTTTGGAATGCCGCTATGAAACCAGAAATTCATCCTGCTTACGATCAAATCACCGTAACCTGCAGTTGCGGCAATACATTTTCTACTGGCTCAACAGCCAAGAAAGATCTCAGCATCGAAGTTTGCTCTGCCTGCCACCCTTTTTACACCGGCAAGCAGAAAGTCCTAGACACAGCTGGACAAGTTGACAAATTCCGTCGTCGTTTCGGCGGAAAGTAAAGTTCTACCGCAGGCGCGGCACATTGCGCTTGCCACAAGCTTTACGGTTAGTTTCGGGAAAGGGCGCTGTACAAGCGCCCTTTTTCGTGCCTGTTGCTTTTGTTTTACTGCTGGCCTTCGGGCCAAGTTTTGCAGCAGCAGACCCCCATTCCAACGAAAGTGCACCCTGGCCTACACCGTCTAGTGGTATTCAAAAGCCTGACGGGCGCTGCATTCACCCAGCAAACCATGAAACAGTCACGCTAAAGCGGGTAACCGACGGCGACACCCTTGTGCTTAGCGATGACCGCAGGGTGCGCATTATTGGCATCAATACGCCAGAGCTGGGCCGCAATAAGCAGCATGCCGAGTTGTACGCCAGCGAGGCAAAGCTTGCTGTTCAACAATTTCTGTCTAATAGCAAAACACTCAAACTGATTCCGGGCATCGATCCATTTGATCGCCATAGTCGAACGCTTGCGCATATTCAACGTTCCGACGGTGCAGGCATTGCTGAGCATTTGCTGGCGCAAGGCTTGGCAGCTCACATTGTTGTGTCACCGAACAGCCGCTGTGCTGAAGCCTTTGCAAAGCTGGAAGCTCAAGCGAAACGCTCTGGCATCGGCTTATGGGAGCAAACCAGCGATTGGCAAATTGAGGCTAAACGGCTCCGGCATATCCACAGAGGTTTTCGTATCGTTCGCGGTAGTGTGGTCGCTATCGAACACATGGAGAATGCTCACGTCATCGATTTAGACAAAGGCATGAAAATCCACGTAAGCAAAGCACTTGCTGCCAAGTTGCCCATTCATAGCTTGCTGAACCGGCGTGTTGAAATTAGGGGCTGGCTTCAACAGCATCAAGGTAGTTTGAAGGTCAACTTGCATCATGCCTTGAATCTGAGCATTCTTCACTAGCTGCGTTACACTTAGTGATCGACAGCATCGTAAACTAAGCTTTGTGCACAAGGGCTCAATGGCGTTATTGGGTTTGGATGCAAAAACTGACTCAATAGCCCCGTCGCTATTTTCGGATTAATAACCATCAATGATTTTTCTTGTAGATTCGAGCATCTATATTTTCAGGGCATGGCAAAGCTTACCCGGCTCAATTCGCAATGAATTTGATGAACAAGCTAACGCGGTATACGGCTTTGCAGACACGCTGGCGCACATTGCCAGTAGCTATAAACCGTCGCACATGCTTTGCGCTTTCGACCAAAGCTACGCCACCGGCAAACGTTATCAAATTTTCCCTGAGTACAAAGCTAATCGGCCACCAGCACCACCAGAACTTGAAATTCAATTTGCACGCTGCCGCGAAGTGGCCAAAGCCATGGGCTTTACAGGTTTCGGCAGCCCACTGATTGAAGCGGACGATATTATTGGCATGGTGGCTAAGTCTGCGCATGAAGCCAAACAAAACGTAACCATCGTTAGCGCCGACAAAGACCTTGCTCAGTTTATTCGCCCCGGCGATATCTACTGGAATTTGGGTAAGAAACTGCGCTCAGAATACAGCGACCTGGAGAAACGTTTCAAACTTAAACCCGAACAAATTGCCGACATGCTCGCCCTGTGTGGCGATAAGGTAGACAACATTCCGGGTGTTCCGGGTGTGGGGCAAACCATCGCCGCTAGGGTGTTGAAAAAATGGGGATCTATCGATAATGCGTTGGCCAATCTGGAAGGCGTGGCTGAAATGGGGTTTCGGGGTGCCACACGGGTTGCGATGCTCATACACGAACACAAAAGCGATATCGCTTTAGCGAGACAACTTACTGGACTCATAGAAGACCCTGCAATACCCACAAACCTGGATGCCTATCAGCGTAAAGTATTGGATGCCGACACAGTAGCGCAATCGTTAGTGAGCATTGGCTTTAACGAGGCCCGAGCTGGAAAGGTGGGCCACACCCTGGCGAACAGCTATGAGTAAACGAGGCGGCAATTCGAAGGCGTCGAGTAAACGCAACGCGAAAACCTCAGGCTCGCAAAAAACCAGCAATCATAAAAAAAGCAGAACAACGGCGGCGAGCAATAAAAAACACAGCTCGTTTGCACAAAGCAAAAATAATCGATCGCACTCCAAAGCAACACGTCAGGATTCAGCCGAGCCGCTCGAAACCAAACTGTTTATGCTGAACAAACCGTTTGAAGTACTGTGCCAATTCACTGATCAGGATGGGCGCACAACACTTGCACAATTTATAAAACAACCCGGCTTATACCCAGCAGGCAGACTCGACAGAGACAGCGAAGGTTTATTGCTACTCACCAACAACGGTGTATTGCAACACAGAATTAGCCACCCCGACTTCAAGTTACCCAAAGAGTATCTGGTGCAAGTGGAAGGCCTAGTGGAAATGAAAGCACTGAAAAAACTTCAGTTAGGCGTTGAATTAAAAGATGGCCTAACAGCTCCAGCCAAGGCCGAACCCATCGAGCCCCCAGATTGGCTTTGGGAACGCAACCCACCGATTCGCTTTCGTAAAGAAAAACCCACTAGCTGGATAAAGCTCACTATCACTGAAGGCAAAAACCGACAAGTGCGTCGTATGACAGCGGCGGTTGGCTTGCCTACGCTGCGTTTGATTCGCAGCAAAATTGGAAAGCTCAGCATTGAGCAATTGCAGCCGGGCGAATATAAAGAAATTGAGCCGAGTAGCTTGCATAGCTAGTACGACTAAGCCCCGTTCGTACTCTCTATGAAAATCATTGATTCAATTGCACATCGAAGACGTCATTACCATTACTGTTAGCTGAGCTTATACCGATGATTGAAACCACTATAGATTGTCATAGAGAAGCTCTGCCAATTGCCCCATGTTTTGCGCCTTTGCAACTTTAAAAAGTGGCACTTTTATCGAACACGACTCCATGGTTGCAAGTATTATTTCAGCACGTTCTATTGAATTCACCCCTAACTCTTTAAGAGAGCTGGTTTGCGTAAGTTCAGATTGAGCTAATTCAGGAATTATATCGCGAGCCTCAAAACATAAACTCTCAAATATATCGTCTTTGTTGATGGTAAATCTCCAACCAAATTAAAATTAAGAACCAGCTATTCATAGGGATTTAGCTGGTGCTAAGTTGACAGTTGATCATATCGCCGCTTTAAGAGTCAGTAAATACTTCATCGTGACTATTGAGGACAACTGATTTGTACAACTAACAAAACGACACGATGACACTAAACCTGATTCCTCGACGGCCTTCGCTCGCGCGATCTCCAGCTCGACCAGCGCACAAAACCGAAGCGAATCTTGCCGCTTTACACCTGCCAATAATTTTTTACGATTTCTCACTGATATACTGTTTTGGTGAAATCTGCAGCTAACATCAATCCCCTTTTTCTCATACTGGTTTTTGCATTCTTGCTAAAAACTTCTGTAGGGATAAACGCATCTGAAACTTACGATGATTCTATTGTCGACTTGGATTTGAACCAGCCGTTATTCAACCAAAACGTTAGCACCAACAAGCAGAAGGTCATCTTCAACACAAGCGACAAGCAATACTCGCTAATACTGCAGCCGTCCAATATTAATCAAACTAAAAACCCGCTAACCACAAACATCAATAAAGAATTATCACCACTACCCAATTTTTACGCGGGCTACATAGAGGGTGAGCCCACATCCTGGGTTCGAGTTAGCATCACAGCCAATGGCATGGAAGGCATACTATTTTCTGATGGCAAGCTTATGCAACTGCATAACGAGCAAAGCCGTGCAGATGAGAACAGCAGTAGTAGCCAACCAATTACACGTTTATCGCAGCCGCAATTTCCAGGCAGTGCTTTTGACCGAGTGCAATACCCACCAACAACCCATGTTGAGCACACAACTGCCTCTAATTTAACAACACTCGGCCACGGCGATAAGGCAACGAGTCTTTACCACTTTGATGAATTAAACCATTTCAGAAACAAACTGGAAGCAAACGAAAACGAATCCAATACAGACATACCACGAGCAGTTACTCGTTCCATGCGTGTTGGCATTGTGGTCGACAGCAAGTTTAACGAATACCACAACGGCCGCGGTTTAGCCAAAGCCTTATCAATCATGAATGGCGTCGATGGTGTTTTTCAGGCGCATTTGGGCCTTGCAGTGATCGTTGATAGCATACGAGTATTTGATGACGCAGCAACCGACCCGCTAAGGCCTCATGCCGATACCGTTGCAAACATGCTAAATACGTTTCAACAACTTCGGCAAAACGATGATCAGCTGGATAAAAACCTGGCACTTGTCCATTGGTTCTCCGGGCACCGAGATCCTGAAAACGTTATTGGCTTAGGCTGGATAGGCACAGCATGCAGAACTGACGGTTTGGATATTAGTTTGTCTACACCTTTCCCGTTCGACATTCTCTTAACCGCACATGAGATCGGGCATAATCTGGGTGCGGTGCACGATAACGACGAACTGTGCAATGGCTTTAACGTGCACGAAAGCAATGGCTTAATGTGGCCCCGGCTTTCGGCCCAAAGCACCACTAATTTATCGTCGTGTAGTGCCCAACACATGCAGTATGCCGTTAATGCCAGCTGCAACTTTGACAACATAGACATAGCCGTGTCGTTGCAAAGCTCGGCTGCATCTAATGATTTGGAACGCACTGTAGACATTAATGTGAGCAACAAAGACACTTTCCGCACAGCGCCATCAGTAACATCTGTTACAACGTTTCCCGCGAACACAACACTGAGCAACCCCAGTGCTGGCTGTGACATTGTTGACGAAACTTTAAACTGCACACACAATAGGATAAGACCTGGTCGAGACAGTCAAACCCAAGTAACCGCAACCTTTAGCTCAAGCAATGCGCAATCGGTAGAGGCTGCCGTAACGCCTATTGGATTCAGCGATATTACCTACACAGACAACCGCGCTCAACTAAACGCGATGGTGGCAGATGATGCAACGGGATCGGCGTTGTCTTCGTCGAGTCAGGTAAATCAAACAGCGTCTCAATCTAGCGCACTGAGCTCCTCTACACTGAGCTTCAGCGGCAATAGCGGCGGCAGCAGTGGTGGTTTAGTGAACCGTTTAGAGCTACTGCTACTCTCGCTGTTTTTTCTTACAACTCGCATGGTAATAATACGCAGATAGTTTCAATCACCCGGCGTATATTCAGACCATCAAACCAGAGGGTCTTAGCATGCGACTATTTACCAAACCATCACAGTTTCTATTCAACGTTCTTATTATTGTTTTACTCAGTACCGGCGCTGTAAAAGCTGAGCTATTGCCACACCCTGCAAACGTAATGATCAGTGGTGATGTTCTGCAATGGGATGCGGTTGAAAACGCTGAGGGTTACAACATCTACCTGAACTACAGTTATATCGATACGGTTAAAAACACAGAAGAATATGCACTAACGCAAGCCGGCATATATTGGGTTGTTGCATTTGACGACATGGGCAACTTCGGTAGCCAATATGGATACGACGACGACGGCAATGATATAACAGTCAACTATGACGGCAACACCAATTCCGACCTCTCAATAAATTCCAATGGCCTTACCGCTATTGTTCAGAACACGTGTAAAGATGTAGGACCCGGCGAGTCGTGTTTAGCGGTTTGCCCACGTTCAGTTGATTATTACAGCAGCACACGCTATATCAGTTATATGTCGGGAGGGGCTTGCTCAACCTCTGACATTGTAGAAGCAGATGCCTTTATATCACCACGAACGTATAAATGCACAGTGCCAACGTTCTCAGGCGAAGTTATCGCTCAGGCAATTTGCGTTATCCGATAAGGTATCGGCTAACATTGTTGGTTAGTTGCTAGTTAGTTGTTAGCTAGCCAGATGGATAGTTGCTGACTAATTGATTGATGTACAACTACGCATTTCTATCAACGGAATAATGCGCAACAAACTCTAATGCCTCTTTATATTCCGATGCGGGCAGTACATTTAACGATGCTGCTGCCTGCTCGGCAAACTGGCGAGCTCTGTCCAGCGACTTTGCCAACGAGCCAGTTTCCTGAACAATCCCTAGCACATCGCTAAGATTTTCCAGCCCACCGGTTTGAATGGCTTCGCTGATGAGTTTTTTCTGAGCTGCCGTGCCATCTGCCATGGCATAAATTAGCGGCAGCGTGGTTTTTCCTTCGGCTAAATCATCACCCACGTTCTTCCCGCTGACGCTCGCCTCGGATTGATAATCGAGCACGTCATCTGCAATCTGAAAGGCCGTACCCAGATAATTGCCATATTCGGCCAAGCCCTTACGCATTTGATCGTCTTTTTCAGCTAACACCGCCCCTAGTTGCGTGGCCGCCTGAAACAGCCGTGCCGTTTTGGCCTCGATAACCTCTAAGTACTGCTCTTCTGAGATATCCGGCTCATTGACGTTCAACAATTGCAGCACTTCACCCTCGGCAATGCGATTGGTTGTACGCGCAAGAATGTCCATAACCCGCAGACTGTTAACATCAACCATCATTTCGAACGCGCGAGAGTAAAGAAAATCACCCACCAGCACAGCCGCCTCGTTACCCCAAACGGAGTTAGCGGTGTCCCGACCACGGCGCTTGTCTGAGGCATCAACGACATCATCGTGCAACAAGGTGGCGGTGTGGATGAATTCGATGATGGCAGCCACATTGACGTGCTGGTCGCCCTCGTAACCACAAGCGTTGGCTGCAAGTAACACAAGCTGCGGCCGCAAGCGCTTGCCACCACTGGCAATGATGTAATTCGATAGCTGGTTGATTAGCGCAACTGAGGAGCTCAGCCGATGTCGAATGGTGTCGTCTACGCGCACCATATCATCCGCTACAATGGCGCGACAGCGTTCGGGGGACATTGTCATTAGGTGGATGAAAAATCGTTGATTACGGCTAAGGTACCCGCATTCTACTGACGAATACCGCCTTTGTCCTGATGCTTTGACGAATAGCGCTTACTTTGCTGACCCGAACGGCCGATAAAGACCGGAGCGCACAAATAATTGCGCAAATAAGCGCCATATCGGCTCAAGGATCATTGACGCTTATAGTTAAACCCGCTATAGTTGTGGGCTTTCTGCGGCCAAGAGCCGCTTTGCTGTGCGCCGTCATCCTTGGCGCGAATTTTGTGGAGTAAACAGCATGTATGCGGTAATTAAAACCGGTGGCAAACAGTATCGCGTTAGCCAGGGCGACAAGCTCAAAGTAGAATCACTAGATGCTGAGCAGGGCGCAGATGTAACCCTTAGCGACGTTCTAATGATCGGCAATGGCGACGACGTTACTATTGGCTCCCCGCTAATCAGCAATGCCTCTGTTACTGCGCGCGTTGTAGAGCACGGTCGTGGCAAAAAAGTCAAAATCATCAAGTTTAGACGCCGTAAGCACCATCGTAAGCAGATGGGTCATCGTCAAAACTACACAGAACTAGAAATTACCGGCATTTCAGCAGGTTAATTTCGTCCAGCATCGGGAAATAAGATGGCACATAAAAAAGCAGGCGGTAGTACCCGCAACGGTCGCGATTCAGAATCCAAACGTCTGGGCGTGAAAAAATTTGGTGGCGAAGCAGTTCTGGCCGGCAACATTATTGTTCGCCAGCGCGGCACACGCTTTCACCCGGGAGCCAATGTAGGCCTGGGCAAAGACCACACTTTGTTTGCTAAAACTGACGGCTTCGTACAGTTCAAAGAACGTGGCGCCAACAAGCGCAAGTTTGTAGACATCGTTCCTGCAAGCTAAGTAACACCTTAGTATTTGGCCCGGCGATAACTACTATCGCCGGCGCATCCTCAGCTAGCGTTCATCGCTACGCGCCTTTGTCTTGTGAATCAAATTCCTAACCCTAATCCTCAGGGTTTATAAATCTGTACAATTCTCAACATACGCCCAAATTAACCACGCCCTGGCCTAAAGCCATTGGCCGAACCTGATGCGAGCCTTATGTCTGAGATTACTTTTACCGAAGAAGAAAAAGACGCACTGACCAAAAAAATTCAGATGTACTTTAGAGAGGAGCTGGATCAGGAATTAAAGCAATTTCCCGCCAGATTCTTGTTGGATTTTTTTACCGAAGAAATTGGACCGTACTTTTATAACCGTGCACTGCTGGATGCTCAAGCGGTGCTTGATCTTAAAATGGACGACATTAGGGATGCACTGTACGAAATTGAAAAACCAACAGAGTTCAGTCGTTAGCTTTCAAACGGGGGTTGCGCATTAACTCATTATCATGCGTAGTGGTGAGAGACATACCTCTGGACCCTACCCCTGTAACAACCAATCCATACAAACACTACTCCAATCAAAAATAGTCATTCTTTTTTTAAGCTAAAACGTCGTTCTGACAACGTTAGGGCCTCTTTTACAAAATTGTATATTTATCGCAAAGCCTGGGAAAGCTCCACGCCCGATACTGGTTTACATGGAGACGCACTTAAGCGCATCCAACCAAGTACGAACCGATTAATTACTTTTTTAATTTAACTAAATAGAGAGACTGACTTATTATGAAAACTTCAATCAAAACGATCACTGCCGCTATCGCTTTAACTGCTCTTATGGCTGGCCCTGCTGCTGCCATGGTATCCAAAGGTGATTTAACACAAGACGTACTATCTGCTGCCGGCGCAGGCAGTAACGTGTTTATTAATGTAGACAACGATGTTGCAACATTAACCGGCTACTTCGAAAGCGCTACAGACAAAAGCTCTGCTATACAAGCAGCAAAGTCCAACGCAGGTATTGAGCGTGTTATTGATCTGACCACTATTTCTAACTAATCTTAAGTGGCGAAAGTTCCTCCTCCTCCAAAAAAGCAGGCTGACGCATTGTTGGCCTGTTTATTTTTGCAAACAAACCAAAAGCAGCTGCTTTAGCTAACGCAACAGCTTTGTTTTTATAAATTGCCTTCTGTTACCGGAGGTGTCATTAACATCACTGGCTGCCCCACTGATAAATGCGAGGTGATGTTGTCGTTACTTAAAGACGCCGTTAGATCATCTTTGTTACTGCAGTAAGACGGAATTTCAACCTTCGATACCTGACTCCAAGATAGCTCCACTTTATTAGGACCAATATGACTAACCGTTGGTATTGAAGACGAACATGCAGCACCCATTAACGCAGACGGGAAATCTTGAGCGCTAATCAGAGAAACGGCAGATGTTGCCCCTAAATTTTCAGGTAGTTCTTCACTTAGCGCTAAGTACGATGCAGACAGATTCCTTAATTGATCGATTTGCTCAGCGTTACTTTCAACACGCAATGTTCCAGAACCAAGTAGCAAGCCAATAACGAGCAGCGGAATTGCAGCAGCGACTCCCGCTACTTGCCATCGAGAAAATGAACCGCCCAACGTAGTATTACTATCTGAGCTAGTTGTCATTGCCACGATTGGCGCCCACCCCGCCGAGCCTTCAGACACATTCTTTGTTCTTTCTCTTACCGCTTGAGGCGACAATGCTCCATTGAGAGTTTTGCAGTAATCACAACTATCTAAATGATCGTAATGAACCTGAGATAGTCGCTCTGGATCGCTACTGAATAAATACAGTTCGTTTAGGGTGAGGTGCTCATCGATCTCCTGACCGCCTAATGCATTGGCAATTTTATCTCGTCGAGCCTTTAGCTCATCTACAGACAAACCTCTCCGAGCCGCAGATTTTTCTAGACTGCCGTGTGGATCTGTGCCTACACGATCCTTCCAACCCATAGCAGACTCCCTAAGTTACTAATTTCTTATTCATACTCCATAAACGAATGAGGAGCCGTTTTTTTACAAATTTATTGACATTATTTTAATAAATTA
>CALDTX010000187.1 GCA_937923565.1 uncultured Granulosicoccaceae bacterium
GCTCGGGCGCTACGTAGCACAGCTTGGGCGCTTGGCCTGACTTTACTGCTAGGCGTTTTTACCAGCGCACCATCACATGCTCGCAAAAGTGACTTCAGCAAACCTATCGACGTTAACGCTGATCGTTCAGAGTTTGATGAAAAAGCTGGCGTTCAAACCTTATCGGGCAACGTGCAGATCACTCAAGGCACGCTACTTATTAAAGCCGACAAAATTGCCATCAAGCTGCGTAACAACCAGCTAAGCGAAATCAGTGGCAGTGGATCACCGATACTGTTCGAGCAAGAGAACGAAGCTGGCGAAAAAGTGACCGGTAAAGCCAATGAGCTAATTTACAATGCCGAACAGGGCAGCCTAATATTGGTGGGTAACGCCACATTGGAACAACCACGGCAACGGCTAAACAGTGAGCGAATAGTATTCGACTCAACAGAGCAAAAAGTCAGCGCTGAGGGTGGCGAGAATGGCCGCGTTAGCATCAGAATCCAACCGCCCCCACTCACTGATCAAAAATAGCAGCCTAAACCATGCAAGGTGAACAACCGGAGGCCGACAAAAACTCGCATCAATCAGCGAGTAGAACGGTACATACGCTACGCGCAACTGATTTGCACAAAGCGTATAAAAAACGCAGCATCCTGCGCGGCGTTTCTTTAGAAATCAGCAGTGGCGACATTGTTGGCCTGCTGGGACCCAACGGTGCGGGAAAAACCACCTGCTTCTACATGGTGGTGGGGCTGGTCAAAGCCGATAAAGGTTCGGTTACTTTCGACCAACAAGACATTACTCATTTCCCGATGCACGCGCGAGCACAGCTTGGTGTGGGCTACCTGCCCCAGGAAGCCTCAGTTTTCCGTCAGCTAAGTGTTACGCAAAACATCATGGCCATTCTGGAAACGCGCAGTAAAATGAGCAAAGAGGCCCGTCATGACAAGCTTGAGAGCCTGCTCGAAGAGCTGCAAATTGGCCATATCCGAGACAGCTTGGGCATCAGCCTCTCTGGCGGTGAGCGTCGTCGCGTAGAAATTGCCCGCGCGCTAGCCGCCGATCCAAGCTTTATTTTGCTCGATGAGCCGTTTGCAGGCGTCGATCCAATATCGATCCTCGACATCCAACGCATTATTTCGCACCTCAAAGATCGCAATATCGGTGTACTAATCACCGATCACAATGTTCGGGAAACCCTTGGTATTTGTGACCGAGCCTATATTCTCGGGCACGGAAAACTCATTGCAGAAGGCAGCCCCGACGACGTGCTGAACAATGAAGAGGTTAAAGCCGTTTATTTGGGCGACAATTTCACCATCTGATAGACGCTGCCGCGTGTTATACGGTTGTAATCCCAGAACCATGGGCCATACTTCGGGGTAGCAACCCTATTTACCATTCTATTTTTTCTGGACAGCTCAATGAAACAATCACTGCAAATAAAGATGGGTCAGCAGCTCGCGATGACACCGCAACTGCAGCAGGCCATCAAACTGTTGCAATTGTCCACTTTAGAGTTGCAAACAGAAATCCAGACGGCACTCGAAAACAACCCAATGCTCGAGATGCAAGATGATGACTCAGGCGACGCACGTGAAAACGATGCCGCAGATGAGAATGCTCAGGAAGCGAAAGATCGTAAACGAAACGAAGAAAAACAAACCGTAGACGAAAAACAAACAGCCTCTGCGGATGCAGGCGACGACTCATTCGAAAGCACAGCGGAAACCAACGAACCTTCCGCCGATGTAATGCCAGATGAACTACCTGTAGACAGTGCCTGGGAAGATGTTTATGAATCTACGCAGCCAACCTCTTCT
This sequence comes from uncultured Granulosicoccaceae bacterium, assembly GCA_937923565.1. Taxonomy (GTDB): domain Bacteria; phylum Pseudomonadota; class Gammaproteobacteria; order Granulosicoccales; family Granulosicoccaceae; genus Granulosicoccus. Next base: position 1,809 of record CALDTX010000187.1, read on the forward strand.
GCTAGTAGCTCCGACGGCGAAAGCCGAGATTTTACCGAGTTTCATAACTCAGGCATTTCGAGCATACAAGATCACCTGAACGAACAAATACAATTTGCTCCATTATCTGAACGTGATCAAATAATTGCTGCAACCGTTATTGATGCAGTTGATGACAACGGTTACTTGATTGATGAAGTTGATGTTTTGCTTGAAGGTTTAAACAGAGACATCAACGATCCTGAGTCTCAGTTCTCGCAAGAAGAATTGGAATCTGTTTTACTGTTAGTTCAACACCTTGATCCACCCGGATGTGCTGCCAGAAACGCAAGCGAGTGTATGGGCATTCAATTGTCTCAACTACCCGCTTCAGATGTTTGTGAAAGTGCCAAACGTATCGTTGCAGATCATCTTGACCTATTAGCAGCACATGATTTTTCACGACTACGACGTTTATTAAAAATCAATGACGAGCACTTACAAGAAGCCATCGCACTTATTCGTAGCTTAAATCCACGACCAGGCCGTCAGTTGGTTAACGATCATGATCAATACATCGTACCTGATGTGTTCGTGCAAAAAATTAAAGGCGTTTGGCGCGTTGAACTCAACCCCGACATTGCGCCAAAGCTGGGTATTAATTCTTTATACGCAGGCATGGTTAAACGTGCAGACAAAAGTGACGACAACAACTTCTTGCGCAATCATTTACAAGAAGCACGTTGGTTTATAAAAAGTTTGCAGAGTAGAAACGAAACGCTTCTAAGAGTTGCAACAGCGATCGTTGAACGCCAAAGAAGTTTTCTTGAATTTGGCGAAGAGGCAATGAAACCATTGGTGCTTAGGGATATTGCTGAACAGTTATCACTTCATGAATCGACTATATCACGAGTAACAACACAAAAATATATTCACACGCCACGCGGGATATTTGAATTTAAGTTCTTCTTCTCGAGTCATGTTTCCACCGCCAATGGCGGGGAATGCTCTGCAACAGCGATACGTGCCATGATTCGGAAGTTTATTGCTGCGGAAGACGCCACAAAACCGTTAAGTGATAGCAAGATAGCCAGTACTTTGGTCGCTGAAGGAATACAGGTTGCAAGAAGAACCGTAGCAAAGTATCGTGAGTCTATGGCGATACCGCCATCGAATGAAAGAAAAAGGTTGAACTAACCTATTGAAGTGAAGTAAAAAGACATTAGATACTAGACTAGCGTTAAAGAATTTTGTGCTTAGAGCAAACCAATAAAAGGTAAGCAATTTTAATGCAAGAAATGCGTGTTCAATTCAAGCGTTTTGCAATTTCCAAATATTTCTTATTTGGTTTTCTGCACAACTTGAACACGCATCAAGTAGTACCAGCAACTTCGGTTGCAACCTCTCTGACTCGACTTTTTCTCAAAACAAACTCCGCAATTACTCTTTCAATGTTACCGCAGTGTTTCAGTTGGAATCGTCGAAGTCTGTTATCCATTTATGTAGGAGAATCATATGAATCTGAGTGTTACCGGCCACCACGTTGAAGTAACCAGTTCCATGAAAAATTATGTCGCGGACAAGCTTAAACGCATTCAACGGCACTCCGAAAATTTGTTCGATATCCACGTCATTTTGTCAGTGGAAAAAGTAAGGCAGAAAGCCGAAGCAACGGTACAAGTTGCTGGCACAAAGCTTTATGCAGACACTACTCAAACTGACATGTACGCCGCTATCGATCTCCTGATGGATAAACTGGATCGCCAACTCATTCGCCACAAAGAAAAAACCAAAAACCACCACCGCCGCGCAAAAATCCCTCACTCTGACGAATCAGAATCACTACTGGTGTGACGACAGACGCTTTCCTAAATCTCTCCAAAAGCGCACAATAACGCGCAACGAGGTGCCCGGAATAGCCTAAAGGCTTTCCGGGCAGAGGAAATGTTGTCGATAAACCCATGAAAGATTTGTCCGAACTTGTCGCACCAGAGCGTCTATGTTGCCAGTGCGATGTTCAAAGTAAGAAAAGAGCCCTGCAAACCATTGCAGAACTGCTCTCGAAAAGCATCGAAGAAGACGAACTCAGCGACATCGATATATTCGACGCACTGCTGAGCAGAGAACGTCTTGGAAATACCTCACTGGGCCACGGTGTAGCTCTGCCGCATAGCCGCCTGCCAAATCTCGATGAACCGCTCGCTGCCATGATCACCGTTGAAAACGGCGTGGACTACGACGCTGTAGACAACGAGCCCGTAGACATTGTAGTGGGCCTCTTGGTACCCGAGCATTGCAATGACGAACACCTGCAAATACTGGCCAATATGGCCAAACGCTTCAATGACGCCGAATTTCGAGAGAAGCTACGCGATTTTGAAGCTAGTCAAATGTCTGATTTATTTAACTATTTGCAGCAAACTGCCCCTGTGCAAGACACACAGCCAACGTGACGAATCGGCGAGAGTTTAGCGTCGCCGACGCATTTGCCGAGTTCAAAGAAGACCTAAAACTAAGCTGGGTAACAGGCAACGAAGGCGGCGAACGGCAGCTAACCAGCACTGATACAGCGGCAAAACGACCACGACTGCTCGGCCCGCTTAACTTCAACAGCCCCAACAGAATCCAGCTAATAGGCCCCGCCGAAGCCAGGCTATTCAACACCATCGAGGACATGGCACCTTCTCGGTTCGAGTACTCCCTGCACAACAGTTGCGAGCTTTTTATCGTAACCGACGCCACGCAGCCGCCCCTGCCGTTGCTGGCTCTGGCCAATGACGCGCAAATCCCGCTTTTTATCACGCCGCTACCGTACAGCAAACTTCAACGCATGCTGCGTTACCGGCTGACGCTATCCATGGCCGAATCCGAAATCGTGCATGGCGTTTTGCTCGACGTACACGGAACCGGTGTCTTGCTTATTGGTGAACCCAGCGTAGGTAAAAGCGAAGTTGCGCTAGAACTGATTAGTCGTGGGCACATATTGGTTGCTGATGACGCGCCTGAGTTCCGTCGTATTGCGCCGGGCACCATTGAGGGGCGTTGCCCGCCGGTTTTGCAGGACTTTCTCGAAGTTCGCGGCCTGGGAATATTGAATATTGCCCGTATGTACGGCGAAGCCCAAACCAGAAACCGGAAAATTCTGCGTTTTATCGTGCGACTTCGCTCAGCCACTGCGTTGGCTAAAGACCCTGGTTTCGAGCATTTAGTCAGTGATCGACTACACGACAACGAAGAAGAACGTGATGTACTTGGCATTTCGATCCCTCAACGTACTATTCCAGTTGCGCCCGGTCGCAACCTTGCTGTACTCGTAGAAGCCGCAGTAAGAGAACATATATTGCGTGCGGGCGGCTATAGCGCAACTAACGACTTAATAGCCCGTCAGGCGCTGGCCATAGAAAAATCATGAGAGACCCTTCGTGAACCGCTTAACAATCGTAACCGGCCTTTCTGGCTCAGGAAAAAGTGTCGCTCTTCATACACTTGAAGATGAAGGCTATTACTGTGTTGATAATCTACCGGGCTCCATGATCAACACACTGCTCGATCAAAGCAAAACCAAGCGTGGTCACTTATTGGAAAAACTGTCCATCGGCATTGATATGCGTGGTGAACGTGACAATGCAACAGAATTCTTACAGCTGTTAAAAACACTGCATGCGCGCCAGGACGTACAAACCAATGTGCTGTTTCTGGATACCGACAGAAACACATTATCAACGCGATTCAGCGAAACAAGGCGCCGACACCCGTTAAGCAATGCTGAAACGCCTTTAATTATAGCCATAGATAGTGAAATTCGACTGCTGCAAGGCGTTAAAGCAGAAGCAGATTTAGTGATCGATACCACATCGCTCAACCTGCATCAGCTACGCGACATCATATGTTCCGATGTATTAGGCAAATCTTCGGCGGGGATGTCGCTTATTTTTCAATCGTTCGGGTTTAAGCATGGTTCACCTGCCAGCACCGATTTCATGTTCGATGTGCGCTGCTTGCCGAATCCTTATTGGCAACCGGAACTGCGCGAGTTTACAGGCCGTGACGAACCCATCATTGATTACCTGGGCAATCAAACCGACGTACAGGATATGTTCACACACATCGAACAGTTTATTTCGCGCTGGTTACCCGTATTTGGCAAGGAAAATCGATCGTATCTCACCATTTCCATTGGTTGCACCGGCGGCAAACACCGATCGGTCTATTTGTGTGAAATGCTGGCAGCACATTACAGTGCGCTTCGCGATAATGTCTCGTTAAGACACCGTGAGTTAAGCTAGTCGAAAATCCATTCAACAAGAGCCAGCGGTTAAACAGTGATTTCTAAAAACGTTACCATCATCAATAAACTGGGTTTGCACGCGCGGGCAGCCGCAAAACTGGTCAAACTCAGTAGTACGTTTGAATCAAACATAGAAATTGAGAAAGATGGCCAAAAGGTCAATAGTAAAAGTATTATGGGTGTAATGATGCTTGCGGCCAGTTGCGGCAGCTCAGTAACCTTATACGCTGACGGAAGCGACGAACAACAAGCTGTTGATACGCTGGTAGAACTGATAGAGCGCTATTTCGATGAAGAAGAATAGGCTTAACTTATGACACTTATGTTCAACGGCATTGGTGTATCACGTGGCGTCGCGGTTGGCGAGGCACATGTATTACATCGATATCAAGTTGACGTTACCGCCAGAAAGCTTACCAAAAAACAAGTACCGGCTGAGTGCAGACGGCTTCGACGAGCCATTAAAGATGCCAAAGCCCAGCTGCTAAATACCCGCGACAACATTCCTAAAGACGCACCGAGTGATATCAGTTCGTTTATCGAAACACACATTCTGATGCTTGACGATAGCGTCCTTAACGATACGCCAATCGATATTATAAAGTCGGAACAATGCAACGCCGAGGCTGCATTGCAACAACAACGCGAAGCACTCGCCAAAGTGTTCGGCACCATGGAAGATCACTACCTTGCTACGCGTATCGACGACATCAATCACGTTATCGATATGGTGCTACGCGAGCTCTCCGACACCAATGAAAATTTAATTGGCGAAAACTGGAAAGGGCAAATTGTTATTGCAGACGATCTAACCCCGGCCGACACCATCGACATGCAAAACCATGGCGTGGCAGGTTTTGTCACCGAAACCGGAGGGCAGTTATCGCACACGGCAATTTTGGCGCGTAGCTTGGGTATTCCGGCTATCGTAGGTGTGCATAATATTCGCCAGTATGTTGTTCCGGGTGAAACACTAACGCTGGACGGCCGTAACGGTTTGGTTTTGGCAGAGCCCACCGAGGCGATGCTAAACGACGTTAAAAAACGCCAAAAAGCAGCTCGTTTAAAACAGCGTGAACTTAACAAGCTGATCGACACTGAAACGGAAACGCTCGATGGCATTAAGCTTCAGTTAAACGCTAATATCGAAATTGAAGAGGATATCAAAGCAGTAAAGCGCGTTAATGCAGACGGTGTTGGTTTATACCGAACAGAATTTTTATACCTAAATCGCAATAGCCTGCCAACCGAGCAAGAGCATTATAAAGTTTACGCCAAAGTCATCAGAGCACTGAAGGGTTCGATGTTAACTCTGCGTACAGCAGACTTAGGCTCAGACAAAGAAATTTCTGCCCGCGCAATGACCACCCCTCGCAGTCCACTGGCGCATAACCCGGCTATGGGCTTACGCGGCATTCGCTTGTGCTTAAACGATACGCAGCTTTTTATCCCACAGTTAAGAGCGATTTTCAGAGCATCCACAAAAGGGCCTATTCGTATATTGCTGCCCATGCTAACTAACACAGCAGAAGTGCATCAAACCTTAACCCTCATTAACGCCGTTAAAGAAGACTTGCGTAAAGAGGGCATTGATTTCGATGAAAACATTCCGGTTGGTGGCATGATCGAAGTGCCTGCTGCAGCTATTGCAGCGAATCACTTTGCTAGCATGCTCGACTTCCTATCGATAGGCACCAACGATCTCATTCAATACACCTTAGCTATTGATAGAATTGACGATCAGGTTAACTACCTGTACGACCCACTACACCCCGCTGTTTTGCAGCTAATAAAACTTACTATAGACGCTGGAATAAAAGCCAAAATACCCGTGTCGTTATGTGGCGAAATGGCGGGCGATCCACGTTATGTGCGCTTACTGCTTGGCTTAGGCTTAACCGACTTCAGTATGCCACCCAACTCTTTGCTTGAAGCCAAACGTTGTTTACTGGAAAGCAAACGATCGCGAATTCGTAAACACGCAATGGCTTTACTTGAAACAACTGACGCCCACGATCAACTCGTATTACTGGATCGCATTAACGGCAACTAATGAGCTACTATTGGTTAGCGTGCTAACTTTTTCTCATAAAGGAATCACCTAACGCCGCCAAGCAGTTGCGGTGTTGTAGCTAGAGTCATCACTATCGACATCGAAAACGAAAATCAACCTGAAGCGCTTGCGGGCAATATCATTGAAGGCTCGCTAATCGCTGCGCGCAGCATTATGCAAGCCATGCATCCGGCAGAAATCGCCGATGCGTTGGAATCACTACCGCCTCAGCGTCGCCAAATCTTGTGGGATTTGGTTAGCCTCGAGATCGAAGGCGAAGTGCTTATGGAGGTGGGTGAAGAGGTTCGAAGCTCGCTCGTTCGTCAAATGGACATGGACGAGCTGCGCGTGGCCACAGAACAACTTGATCTTGACGATCAGGCCGATTTCTTTCAGTCGTTACCGGAAAAACTCACCGCCGATTTACTGGCCGGCATGGGCCGTCAGGACCGCGCACGCGTAGAGCAAGTGCTCTCTTATCCTGAAGATAGCGCTGGCGGCTTAATGAACCTGGACATCATCACCGTGCGCGGTGATGTCACGCTCGATGTAGTGCTGCGTTATTTGCGACGACGCGGCGATATGCCAAGGCATACCGATAGAATTTGGGTAGTGGACCTCTACGGACGTTATCGTGGGCAATTACCTATCCGTAAATTGTTGACAGCATCCGGCGCAACGCTCGTTTCAGAAGTGAGCATGAACGAAATCGAACCCATTAATGTGCAAATGTCGCAAACCGATGTTGCCAGACAGTTCGAAGATTTCGACTGGGTATCGGCACCGGTAGTTGATGACAACAAGCGACTGCTGGGGCGTATTACCATCGATGACGTCGTTGACGTTATTCGTGAAGAAGCCGAGCAGTCGATAATGAGCATGGCAGGTTTGAATCAGGAAGATGACATCTTTGCGCCGGTATTGCGTAGCGCGCGTAAACGGGCAATCTGGTTAGGTGTAAATCTGCTAACCGCACTACTGGCTGCTTGGGTAATAGCGCAATTTGAAACCACCTTGGATCGCATTATCACCTTAGCCGTTTTGATGAGTGTTGTGCCTAGTATGGGTGGTATAGCGGGCAGTCAAACGCTGACACTTGTGATACGTGGTCAGGCACTTGGGCAAATCAATCGCAGCAATACCCGCGCCCTGCTCTGGCGAGAATTGTCTGTGGGTTTAATCAATGGCATAGTGTGGGCCCTGATAATCACCGGCTTTACTTATCTGTGGTTCGGCGACTTACAAATCGGTGCCATTTTGGGTGTTGCATTAATGGTTAATCTTTTGTTTGCCGCAGGCTCAGGCTTACTCATTCCGGTGCTACTGCGAAAACTGGGGATCGACCCAGCCCTGGCGGGTGGTGTTGCGCTAACAACCATAACGGATGTCATTGGTATCACGGCTTTTCTGGGTTTAGCGACGTGGCTGCTGTAAAGAACGGCTGCTCTGGAACGTGTTTGCTCTAAATTGAACAAAAAGTTGTTGCTGAAGTGCTGAATTGAACTGATACAGATCGTTTGTTACCGGGAGGCACCGGCAACAAACGACCACTTTTCTAGCTGACTTACTTTACTCACCCATGCGTAGGTGTACTGCTTTCTAGTAGGAGTGCTGCTACTACTATAAAATCTGTCTTGTTTTTTATCGCTTCTTATTAACTTGTTTAAAGGCATTGACGTTTGAGTTACTGCGCAATGCACCGCAACGCCTTAGTAAACCTTTGGTTGGAATACGAGCAACTTTTTCTGTCTCAACCAAACAATATTCGGAAGCATCCCGTAAGGCTCTGATTAACTTGAAGCTGTCAATTTTGAAACCCTGAAACATAAAGTGCGTTTCTTCCCAAGGGCGGTCGAGTTGCTGAACATACATGCCCAATTGCAATTCACTGCTATGCACCCAACGTTTGTTACGTACGGTTCGCTTGGTTTCAAATTCTGAAGTTGTACTGCTAGTGCTGCTAACTGTATTAACGATCATGAGGCTCTCCAGCCGGCTTAACCGGTCTTGTTATGGGACAGTTCAAGTGAGGGGCTTAGCCGTCGTGCTTGCTGTCTATGGGAAACACTTTAACCAGCCAATCCGACCAAATCCAGCACTTCGAACTGAAATCACGGGACAGTTCTAATTAATTCGCCAAAGCCGCCAAATTGTGCGACACCCTTATCAGATTAATTTACTTAAGCCGGTTTAACAGGCTTGTGAGGGTTTCAAAAAATGCGAGCTATTTATCAATTCTGTTTTATCTACAACTTATCCACAGCAAATGCACAGCTTTTGCGCAATTTCATGCACCGACAGCACTACATGTAGGGTCAAACGAAATAATTTTTACATTTAACCACTAGATGATGTGTTTTAAGGGTTGACCGACACGCTTCACAGATTTAGACTGCGCGACCGCGTTGTAAATCTTTGCAATAAATAAGAACCGCGGCAAAGCTCAGTGGTAAAACCCAATAAACAACGAATTTTTTGATCCTGACTGGCAAAACCTGCTCAGTGATCTACTACACTAAATATAGTGTAACAAGGACCACTCAAGCACTACATGTAGTGCTTGGTGCCAACACAGCGGCACACAATAAATTTTCGCCTGTAGCCAAAGGCCGGCTACACGCCATCGAACCGGAGAAATTAGAATCAAATGAGTACTGTTGACCTGCAAGCAATCCGACGAAATCAGCAAAACAGCACGCTCTCGCAAATTCCGTTGCAGGAAACCTCAATAGATATTTGGGATAAAAAATACCGACTGAAAACCAAAGACGGTGAAAACGTTGACCAAACTGTTAGCGATACTCTGCATCGTGTGGCTAAAGCGCTTTCTGAGGTAGAAAAAGACGATGACGATAGACGCCACTGGTACGGTAAGTTTGTATGGGCGTTGGAGCAAGGGGCGATTCCGGCTGGCCGTATTACCTCCAACGCAGGTGCACTGGCACATAAGCCTGCCACCTCCACGATCAATTGCACCGTGTCTGGCACAATTTCAGACTCCATGGACGACATCCTGCATAAGGTGCACGAAGCTGGCCTTACCTTAAAAGCTGGCTGCGGTATCGGTTACGACTTCTCAACGCTGCGTCCGCGTGGCGCGTATGTGTCGGGTGCTGGTGCTTACACCTCTGGCCCACTGTCTTTTATGGATATCTTCGACAAAATGTGCTTCACCGTGTCATCTGCAGGTGGTCGACGCGGCGCTCAAATGGGTACCTTTGATGTTCGTCATCCAGACGTTCTCGAATTCATTAAAGCCAAACGTGAAGACGGTCGGTTACGTCAGTTCAACTTATCTTTACTGATTACTGAAGATTTTATTCAGGCTGTGAAAGCCGATGAGCCTTGGCAGCTGGCCTTCCCTATTCGCGAAAAAGAAATTAACGAAGATGGCCTGGAACTCAACAACCCGGATCAAATCGTTTGGCGCGATTGGCCAAACCATCAAGAAACCGTCGTAAACGAAGAGGGCTTGGTTGCTTGCAAAATTTATAAAACTATTCCGGCTAAGCGCTTGTGGGACTTGATCATGAGCTCCACTTACGACTTCGCAGAGCCAGGCTTTATTCTTATCGATAAAGTTAATGAAATGAATAACAACTGGTTCGACGAAACCATTCGTGCAACTAACCCTTGTGGTGAGCAGCCCCTACCTCCCTACGGTGCTTGCTTATTGGGTTCAATAAACTTAAGCCGCTTCGTGATCGACCCTTTCACCGAAAAAGCCCGCTTCGACTGGGACCGGTTCAACGATACGGTTGCCATATTCACGCGCATGCTCGACAACGTCGTTAATATCAATGGCCTACCTCTGCAAGAGCAGCGTAACGAAATTTTGCGCAAGCGCCGTCACGGTATGGGTTACTTAGGATTGGGCACTACGCTAACGTTGCTCGGCCATCAGTACGGCAGTAATGAATCGTTAGCGTTTACTGAAGAAGTCACCAAACAACTTGCGGTGACTGGCTGGCGCGCAGCATTAGCGCTGTCTGAAGAGAAAGGCCCAGCGCCCATCATGAACGAGATGTTCACAGTAACCGGTGCCATGCTTCGCATGCGTCCTGAAATGAAGGCAGACGGTTATTCAGTTGGCGACAAAGTTCCCGGCCGTATTCTTCATGCACGCTATAGCCGCTACATGCAACGCATTGCAGGCGTTGATAAAGCGCTGGTTGATCAACTTGCGGAAAAAGGTGCGCGCTTTACACACCACAGCTCAATTGCGCCCACCGGCACTATTGCGTTGTCGCTGGCCAACAATGCCAGTAATGGCATCGAGCCCAGCTTTGCACACCAATACTCTCGCAACGTTATACGTGAAGGGCGTAAAACCAAAGAGAAAGTCGACGTCAATTCGTTTGAGTTGCTAGCCTACCGCGCACTGGTTAACCCCGAAGCCGTACCGCACAGCCAAGACGATGCAAGCAAACTACCAGACTACTTCGTATCAGCCGACGACATCCTGCCTTCGCAACACGTGGCAGTACAGGCCGCTGCGCAACACTGGATAGATTCGTCTATTTCGAAAACAGCCAACGTACCAACCAACTTTGCCTTTGAGAATTTTAAAGACATCTATATGCAAGCTTACGATCAGGGTCTTAAGGGTTGCACCACCTTCCGATTCAACCCGGAAAACTTCCAAGGCGTGTTGGTCAAAGAAACCGATCTTGAAAATACTGAATACCAGTTCACATTAGAAGATGGCTCTGTGGTCAGCGTTAAAGGAAATGAAGAAATCGAGTACGACGGTGAAACTCATACGGCCGCCAACTTATACGATGCCCTAAAAGAAGGCTACTACGGCAAGTTCTAGCATCGACTACGGAGACATAGACATGAAAATTACGAAAAAAATAGTTGGCTTTGGCGTCAGTTCAGCGGAAACTAAAGATCAAACTGCGAGCACAGAGAGCACACAGGCTAAAGCCGAACCGGCCAAGGCCGATGTGATACAGATGCACGAAACCTTGCAACGGCCAGAAAAACTGATCGGCTCCACCTACAAATTAACGGTGCCTGAGCACGTGTCTGGGCATGCAATGTACATCACCATCAACGATATTATCCTCAACGAAGGCACTGAACACGAGCATCGCCGCCCCTTCGAAGTGTTCATTAACTCGAAAAACCTAGAGCATTATCAATGGATTGTAGCGCTTACCTTGATCATGTCTGCGATCTTCAGAAAAGGTGGCGACATCACCTTTTTGGTCGAAGAGCTGAAATCTGTTTTCGATCCGCGCGGTGGATACTGGAACAAAGGTAAATACGTACCGTCCATCATTGCTGAGCTGGGCAATGTTATCGAGCAGCACTTAATCGAAATTGGCATGCTAAAAGTGGCCGAGCTGGATCCACATCAACAAAAGCTGATCGACGACAAAAAAGCCGAAATGGCCGATGAGCAGGCCGTTGCCGAGAAATCAAACGTCGAACAGGGCGCAACTGCTGCAAGCGACGAAAATGCTTGGCAAGCCAACGCAACACACTGCAATAAATGCAATAACAAAGCCGTGGTTCTCAGAGACGGTTGTCAAACCTGCATGAATTGTGGCGATTCTAAATGCGGCTAAAACCTGCTGCAAATTTCTTGCTGCCAAACTGAACCAAACGGCTTACAATAGCTAACATCTGAAACGCAGGTGCTACACCTGCCAGACCGGTTGAAAACAATCAACATGAAATGTCGAAGCTGCAATACCTCCATGGTATTAGATAGACAAGAAAGTGGTAATGGCTCAAGCACGCAATGGCACAGCTGCCCCTTGTGTGGCAAGGTTCGACTCACCAGCCAACCGGAACAATCATCCACGCATCAATATCATTACAATGATGCACTTCAAAATATTCAAACAAGCACACCGTACTCAACCAACACCGTGCTTAATAAAAAAGGCCAACCGTTTATCGTATGAGTGAACTGCAACTGTCAGCACAACTAGTTAAAGATGTACAAGCGGTACTCGTGCAACATGATGAATCAGCCGCCGATCCGGGTTTAACTTCTCAGTATCTTTGTGCCATTGTCGGGTTTTTATTGGGTCAGCAAGCCATACCTGCCGATCAAAAAAACGAAATAATGGAAAATTTAGGCGACTTTATTAAATACGTTGCTAACGATGTTGAAAAACAACAAGCGCAACAAGCACCGCCACCTTCACCACCAGCCCAAGAGGCTTTCGGCATCTGGAGACCGAAATCATGAGTCAAGCTACAGCACGTCACATACTCGTTGACAGTGAATCTAAGTGCCAAACCATTATCGATGAAATAAACGGTGGTGCAGAATTTGCCGATTTAGCCAAAGAACATTCAAGCTGCCCTTCCAGCCGTGATGGCGGTGCTTTGGGTACTTTTGGTCGCGGCCAGATGGTGCCTGAATTTGACACGGCTTGTTTCGACGGAGAAGTAGGCGCTGTTCAAGGCCCCATTAAAACTCAGTTCGGCTACCACGTTGTGCAGGTTACTGAGCGCACTTAATTGCTGCTTTAAAAGTCTCTACGTTGGGTTGAATGCTTCAGCCCAACGCTTCAAAAACACCTCTCAATTCTTCCAGTCAAACTCAGTTCCTTCTACCCAAATTCGCGCTCGTCTTAATTTCACAAATTGTATACGGCACCCATAACGTGCTCCAGATCACACATTTAATACTTAGTTAGCTTTACGCAGCCCGTACACAATGTAAATGGTAATAATGCCCAATATTGATACACCTCACAAATATAGAATTACAAAGCGTACCTCATAGCTGATTCGTAGTATTTGTGGTGCGGAACCACAAGTTAAAGGTCGAAAGTTACTAGCATAAGAAAAAACAATAATAAGGCCGACCATGACTTCAAATTTGCTCTCTCGATACAAAGCTGGCGCCTACACGCCGATTGTATTTGCTGTATCGCTATTTGGTAGCTCACCGCTGTTTGCTCACGGTGATGCTATGGATACAAATCAGGATGACTCGGAGCTAACCCATGCACAAATCGATATAGCGCCTACTCTCGAAGAAGAACAAGCGCTGTTACTACGTGCGGAAGCATTTAAAATTGGGCACAACCCCGCTTACGATCTGCAAACACGTATTGCAGGACAAGCTTCTCAAGTGGGTCGATGGGAGCCTTTGCAAGACTGGCCAGTCATTGGCGTTTTTACTTCAGTTATGCAGGATGGTCGCGTATTGGTTTTCGACTCCATTGCCGACACGCCCACAGAGTCAAGCGGCATACATGATTTCACTCGCTCGATGGTTTGGGACCCAGCCACCGGCGCCATCAATACTAACTGGGCAGACACCGGCTACAACCTGTTTTGTAGCGGATTCTCGAACCTGCCTGATGGACGACTCTTCATTGCTGGTGGCAATGCAGACTCAGCATTGAATGGGATAAAAGAAACTCACACGTTCAATCCAGCCACCCGATCTTGGTCACGTGGTCAACAAATGGATTTTGCTCGTTGGTATCCGGCAGTAACCGCCCTACCCAATGGCGAAATGTTAATAACGGGTGGGGGCCATGCCACCTCTGAAGTCCGCGAAATTGATGGCACAATCCGACAGCTAACAACCGCTCAACAACCGTGGTGGAACAACCGAGTCTACCCTTGGTTACAAACGGCACCTAATGGCAAAGCCGCATTTCTGGGGCCTCACCCGCAAATGGGTTTTGTAGATGCTGCAGGCACAGGCTCGTGGGAATCAACCATATTGCGCGACACCACTAACCGTAACTACGGCAGTTACGCGATGTACGACATTGGTAAAGTTATTGTTGCCGGTGGTGGCTCACAATCGGCCACGCACGATCAACGCTCTGCCCGCGTGATCGATTTGAACACGAATCAATCAACCGATACCGGCTGGATGAACAATCGTCGTCGACAACATAACCTAACCGTGCTTGCCGACGGCACTGTATTGGCAACGGGTGGCTTTGCCTCTAACGCCGGGCTCGTCGATTTAAACAACACGGTATTTGAAGCTGAACTCTGGGACCCCAACACGGGTGTGTGGACAAGGCTGGCTGACGAAGCCAGAGCAAGACAGTACCACTCGACTGCATTACTACTTCCCGATGGGCGTGTGTTGTCATCGGGTGGAGGTATCTGTGGCGACTGCCAAACCTTCGGTTATATCCAAAAGAACGGTCAGGTGTTTTCACCACCGTATCTGTTTAAAACCGATGGTTCTAACCAACTCGCAGACAGACCACAAATTACCGGTGGAACAACGCAAGCCAGTTACAACAGCGTGTTTACTGTGGGCTCACCACAAGCAGCGTCCATCAGCAAGATCGCGTTAGTGCGCAACGGCTCGGTAACCCATTCGCAAAATATGGAACAACGGTATATCCCGTTAAGCTTTTCGGTATCAGGATCGCAACTTCAAATTAATGCGCCGCAAAACGCAAACATTGCTCCGCCTGGGCACTACATGCTGTTCATTATCGATAATAACGGCGTACCTTCTGTGTCTCGCATAATCGAAGTTGGAACGGGCATATCCGTTGGCGCTCCACAATTTGACTGGGACAACATTGCCCTCGCTGGCACCGCCTCGCAGTCTTCAAACTACAATGGCGCATCGCTTGCCAGTAACGCTATAGATGGCAACACCGACGGCAACTATAACAATGGCTCTGTTTCGCATACACAATCGGGCGCTCAAAACTGGTTGCAAATAGACTTGGGCAGCGTCCAGGAAATAAAACAGATCGACGTTTACAATCGAACCGATTGCTGTGCAAGTCGTCTGAGCGACTTCCATGTGGTCGTATCGGACGTGCCGTTTACATCTAACAACTTGCGACACGCACTAGCGCAAGAGGGTGTTGGAGAACATTTCCATCAAGGCGCAGCCAGCACGGTAGAGCGTTTTACCATCAACCGCACCGGACGCTACGTACGCATTCAACAAGCCAACAGCGAACCGTTGCATTTGGCTGAAGTACAGGTATGGGCACAAGGTGACGGCTCCAACAACACCATGATTCAACCGGGCAACACGGTCACCGGCACCATTGCACAGGGTGAATGGCAGTACTTCGATGTTACACAAACGGCGACGTTCGATTCTTTATCGATCAATTTAACGAACCTCAACAGTGATATCGATTTATACACCCGCGAAGGCGCCTTGCCTTTATTAGATACCTATAATTGTCGCTCCTGGAACGGTGGTTCATCCGATGAGTTTTGCGATGCCAATGCCAGTGATACGGTCAAAATTGGTGTCTACGGCTATCGCGCAGGCAACTACACCTTAAGCGTTGTTGGCAATAACGGTGGCGGCGGCGGCGGCGTTGAGTCCATCGCTGTTGGCGGGTCGGTTAGCGACACCATTGCCCAGGGTCAGTGGCTTTACTACGAAATCGATAATTCGCAAGGCGCAGCAAACACGCTGGCTACGCTGAGCAGTTTAACAAATGACATCGATCTCTATACCAACACGGACTCAGTGCCTGCTTTGAGTGTTTACGACTGCAGAAGCTGGGTTGGCGGTACTAATGAAGAGTCGTGCGGCATTACTCTGGGTTCGTCTACCGCCTACATTGGTGTTTATGGATACAGAGCCGGTTCGTTTACTTTGAACCTGACCGGTGGCGCCGATGTGACTAACCTTTCGGCCACAGGCTCAACCAGTAACAACGTCAATTTGCAGCAGTGGCACTACTACCGTATTTTAAACTCTGAAAGTCTCTCGACCGTTAACGCACGACTCAGCGCATTAACCAATGATGGCGATCTTTACATGAAACTTGGTGCACTACCGTCACTAACCGACTTCGATTGCCGAAGCTACAATGGCAACACGCAAGAAGAAAACTGTTCAGTGAACCCGGGTGGTGCAGAGGTTTATGTTGGGGTTTACGGCTACAGAGCTTCCAGCTACACGCTCTCCATGAATACGTCTTTGCAAGCGTTTAGGAACGGCGGTAGCAAGCCAGCATCAAAAGAGGATCTCACGCTAAGCCTGAAATCTAACATCAGCCTATCAGCGGTTAGTGTGGGTGGTGGCAGCGTGTTTTGGCTAATCGGTCTATTCGCCAGCGCCCTGCTACTGCGACCTCGAAAATAACTCCCTACAGCAACCTAGCTCATCAATGGGCGGCAAGTCTGTCGCCCATTTTTCAAAAAAAGTACTTTAAGTGCTTCTGTTTTCAGAACTTTCTGCTATCTATTAACTACGATTAATAAATTAGTTGCGAGTGGTGTTAGCACATTACCGCACCATTGCATCGGCCGCCCGTGAGCATAATCGATAGCTATTCTTCCCTTGGTGGACACATGACGCGACGAATTGGTCGCAGCCTCATCGCAACGACTGTGATGCTTTCGTGTGCATCACAAGCTGATGTCGCAGATCAAATCAATGTGGTTGAGAATCGGTTGCTGAACTTGCAGCAAGCGATCGACAATGAGCCAGTTTTAAACAACGACAACGCTTGGCAGAACTTGTTGATAGAAACCCAGCTAGTTTCGAATGCGCTGAGCAAGCTCGAACAAACCGATAATCAATTCAGTACCGCATTAACTGAGCTCAATTCAATTGAGACATTAATTGAAACCAGCAAAACCGACAAAGAGAGTGCTGAGTCGTTTCTGACTTTGTCGAGCAGAAAAATTAGCTTGTTGTTGCAAAACCTTCGATCGCAGGCGCAAGGCATCCAATTCCCAAGCTTGCCGTTCGCCGATACCGATATGAGCTCAACGGTGAGCTCTATCAGCGATAACGCTCAAGGCTTCGCACAAACCAAAGTCGCGCAATGGAAACAAAATCCGATGCCGTTTGCATTGGGTACTGGCGCAGCCATTTTGCTGTTTGGCTGGCTTTGGTCTGGCCGCAACAGACGCCGACGCGGGCAGGCGCTACTGCAAAATACATTGGATGCACTACCAGACGCGGTGGCTATTTTTAACCCTAAAGGGCAACTCACGGCGATTAATCGCAAATTGGTAAAGTTGCTTCCGTTGGAAATGTCGAGCGAACGTTTCCCGGAAACCACCAGCAGTGACCTCTATGCACAGCTATCGCCAGACAACCTGGCTATAGAGCGTGCACGCAATAAGGCCAGAAAAGAGCGTGCAAGCGCGGACGAAACTATAAGTTTTGAAGTACCTAGCTATGGCAACAGTTCTTTGTTAGTAAAAGAAAAACCAACCTCTGAAGGCGGCACAGCCATCTCGGTTTATGGCGCCTTGCATCGTCGCACCACACGGCTCAGCGATCCACTAACGGCTTTACCTAATCGGACCCGCTTACTCAATGAATTAGCACAACGTTGCAGCCGCACTAAAAACGAACTCGCCTTGATCATCGTTGACCTGCGTTCATTTCGGCAAATCAACGATACTTATGGCCGTGCAACCGGCGACGAACTGCTCAAACAAACCGGTATCTGTTTGCAGCACAGCATGCCTGAAGAGGCTCTGATCGCACGTACTGCAGGTGATGAGTTTGCTGTACTCCTCGAATTCAACGATGAACGCTCACTTATCGAACAACGCGTTGGGCGGTTTCTGACCACACTTCGTCATGGACTGAACGTTAATGATTTGAACGTGCCGGTTCGTGCAAGCGTCGGTATTGCTTTTGCGCCAGAGCATGGCAACACGGTTTCCTCTCTTCTGAAATGTGCTGACAGTGCCTGTGCACACGCCAAGCAACTGGGCAATAACACGCTGGTTGTTTACAACAGCACGCAACAAAGAGAATCTAAACGACGTCATCAGCTTGAAGTGGGTTTGCAGCAAGCGATACCGAAAAACGAATTGTTTTTGCAGTACCAGCCACAAGTTGATCTAAAAACCAAAATGACCTGCGGGATGGAAGCCTTGCTACGCTGGAACAGCTTGGAGTTTGGTCGTGTATCGCCAGCGGAATTCATTGACGTTGCCGAGCACTCGGGCATCATCCGGCAAATTGGCGGCTGGGTGTTAAAGCAATCGGTGAGCGACTATCAACGTTTAGCTCAGTTTGGTATGTCGCCCCCTACCCTATCGGTGAATCTGTCCAGAAAGCAGTTTGATGATGGCAGAGTGGTTCGAGACGTAGAACAAGTGTTAGAAAAGTCTGGCTTCGATCCGGCCTGTTTATGTTTAGAAATCACTGAAACAGCGATCTTTCGTGACTCTACAGCCATGAAAAAAATGCTACACCAGCTTAGCGACTTTGGCGTGAAACTTTCAATTGATGATTTCGGCGTCGGTTACTCCTCGTTGTTGGAACTCAGAGACTTTCCCATCGATGAGATAAAAATCGACCGCGCGTTCGTTATGGATGTGGTTGAAAACTACAACAGCCAAGACATCATAAGAGCCGTTGTCGATATCGCCAAAAGTATCGGTGCCGAAGTGGTTGCAGAGGGTATCGAAAACCAGATACAACTGGATATGGTGACCGAGTTAGGCTGCGATCGTGTACAAGGTTATTACCTTTGCGAACCCATGGCGCCCACCACATTCCCGGACCTGGTGCTTAGTGCTTAGTGCTTAGTGCTTAGTGCTTAAAACTATAAACGCAGCTCCAATTGCTCCACCGCAAACTCGTCTTTATCTTTCAACCCACTTAACGCAACACCCAATAAACGCACTGAGCTGTGCCTTTGGTCGAGCGCTCTGTCGAGCAACAAAGGAATGCAGCGCGTGAGTTGTTCAAGATTTGAAATGCCAGTGGTGAAAGTATGACTGCGCGAATAGGTTGTGAAATCGGCGAATCGTACTTTTATGGTAACGGTAGCGGCGCACAACTGCTTTTTATGCATCGATGCGTAAACTCTGTCTGCTAGTCCATCCAATACCTTTAGCATGTCCGGCTTGCTGGTCAAATTGGAACCAAATGTGGTTTCAGAACCTATGGACTTTCGCTGCCGCGACACACG
>CALDTX010000188.1 GCA_937923565.1 uncultured Granulosicoccaceae bacterium
AGGGCTGCGTCCCCTTTTTTGTTTAATACCATCCCACCAAAAAACCAACGGCGGCAAATGCAATAAGGCAGGACACCAGTCCAAGTACGAAGTGCTGCAAACGCACAGTTGGCCTTGGAACATTGCTGGGCCAACGCACTATGCCTGTAATCATTGGCAATATTAAATTTTGTTTGGCATAAAGCAAGTAAAAGAAAACCATCGCAATATGCACTGCAAGAATAATTTTTAGCAGCAACGCGTTTGTATGGTGAATATCGTACAACCAATAGGCCGTAGAGGAATCGACCGATGAATAAAATACGCCTTCGATAAACTCATCTTCGTCGGCAATGAACAAACCGGTGACAGCCTGTACACCCAGTAAAAATAACATAGCTAATACAGCCCACCCACCGGCTGCATTATGGCCACTTTCAGGTTCTGGCTTTTTAAGAAAAACCTGCTTGAGATGAATCAGGGCTTTTTTAGGATTAACGAATAATCGAAACAGCTGTGCGTTAGAGCTTCCCCATAGCCCCCAGAGGAGTCTGAAAACGAGCAGTGCTAGCACGAATTCTCCAAGTAGCTTGTGCCAATCGAAGAATCCGATGCCAGTTTCACCGGTAAAAATTAACAACGATACGGAAATCGCTAAACTCCAATGGAACAGCCTAACCCAGGCGTCCCATATTTTTACCGGCTCGAAGCGATCCTGTTGCATAACAACGGCAACTATCTATTTTTTCTTGGCTCTGAAGTCATCGTGGCAACCTTTACAAGACGCCCCAATATCGCCCATGCCAGCTTGCAGTGCTTCAACACCATTGCCTGCGGTTTGAGCCAATGCAGCGGTTGCTGTTTTCAGATTTTCAGAATGCTTCGCCACGTCAGGGAAATTTTCCCAAATGCCTTTGAGGGCGCGTGTTCTGGCATTTGCATCGTTACTGTTATCGGAACCGACAGGCCAGAATGTGGATTGCCCCAAATGCGTGGCGGCTTCCAGGTTTTTAGCAACTTCAGACGCAATCGCCGCGTCATAATCCATTTTGCCCTTAGCCATGTCTCCCAATATGCCCACATGATAGCTGTACAGCTGGAACATAGCCTGACGTGCCTTAATCGCTTTATCGTGCGGGCCATCAGCGGCGACAGCAACGCCACCTAGCAGCAATGTAGACACAATTGCAGCGGACACTAAATTCAATTTCTTCATTGAGAACATCCTTTTGTAGAAAGTGTAAAAATTCTAGCAGTATCGATTGAAAACTCATACTATTACTTTGAACATATCTGCACTACGGATGTGCAAACCTGCACACAGGGTCTGAAAGTGCCATTATTTGCTTGCACAAGATAGTTAAAGTAACCCTAATGAGCAGTATTACTGCTAATTGTGGAAATAATAAGGTTTTACTGAATTGAAGACGAAACAATGAAATGGAGCTGGGACAGCATTCGCTATTTTGTCGCAGCCGTTGAGCACAAAACAATTATCGATGCGGCAAAATCGCTGGATGTCAGCCACACAACGGTTCAACGACGAATTAACAGTTTAGAAAAAGAACTCAACGTGGCGCTTTTTGAGAAAGGCAGCAAAGGTATGCAGCTGACGAAACCCGGCGAAATTCTATATCAGGAATCGATTGGCGTCAGGTTAACACTGGATCGTTTAGTCAAAAAAGTGTCCGTTGTCGATCAACAATTGAAGGGTGATGTATCTGTCACTTCAACGGACACCATCTGTTTTTTTCTGTTGCCTTCACTCGTCAAACAACTCAGCTCACTATACCCCGAACTCAATGTTAGTTTAGCGATGACCAACAAACTCTCCGATATCGAGAACATGGAATCGGAAATCGCTATTCGCACTTGCGAAACCCCGCCCTTAGGTTTAATCGGACGGCCTGTCGGTAAAATACGCTTCGCGGTATGTGCCTCACGGCAATATGCTGATACGCACAACATCAAAGCATTCCCAGACAAGCTTGATCAGCATCAATTAATTTGCCTTAGTGAACAATACGCCGGATTGCCGTTCGCAGATTTGCTCAGATCCAATACACACGGTACTCAGCAAGTGACCACCGTCAACGGCTTGTTAGGCGCTTACAGCTTATGTGACGCAGGCTTAGGCATTACGGTACTGCCGAGCTATATGCTAGAAGATCAGAACGAACTGATAGAACTTACAACCGACGAGCCTATAATGAGTCATGATCTTTGGATACTTTGCCGTCAATCACTGAGAAACGTTAAGCGCATTCGTCTGGTAAGACAATTTTTATTCACAGAACTGTCCAAGGTGGTTGAACAATAAGCCTCAATTGTACTTTGTAGCAACAGACACATCGGTATCCATTAGTACAATAAGCCACCAAACACGAATCCAGAGAGCCCGCATTTATGACAAAGCCCAGAATTGCTATCGGTGGTATGCAACATGAAACCAACACTTTCGCGCCTTTGCTAACCGATTATGAACATTTTGCAAATGCCAGTGCATGGCCGGGTCTCACTCAAAAAGAACCACTGTTAACCGAATTAAGTGGGCGCAATATCCCAATTGCCGGGTTTATCGAAGCTGCACAGGACTGGTCGTTAGTGCCGTTGGTGTGGTGTTTTGCAGAACCCGCAGGCTATGTCACTGACGATGCGTTTGATCGTATTTCCGGCATGCTTGTGCAGTCGATAATCGATGCAGGGCCTATAGATGGCATTTACCTTGATCTGCATGGCGCGATGGTTACGCAAACTTTCGAAGACGGCGAAGCTGAACTTCTAAAACGTATTCGCGAAGTCGTTGGACCAAGCTTACCAATCACTGTTAGTCTGGACTTACACGGTAATTTATCGAAAGAATTTTTTGAATTGGCATCGGCTGTAACTATCTACCGCACTTACCCGCATTTAGACATGGCACAAACCGGTTCTCGTGCGCAACAGCTTATGCATGATCTATTGCAAAACACTCAAAGCTTTTATAAAGCCTGGCGTCAATTAGACTACCTCATTCCCATCACATCGCAATCCACTTTCAGAGAGCCTGCTAAAACGTTGTACCAGCAATTGGATCAAATAAAAACTGAAGGTGTCAGCTCCATAGACATGGTGTTGGGTTTTCCACCAGCCGATATCGCACATACCGGTGCCTCTGTTTTCGCTTACGGTACCCATAAAGCCAGCGTTGAAACTGCCGCCAATAACATGCTCGCTAAATTGGAACAGTCTGAGGGTGATTTTTTTAATCCTTTAATACCAGCGGAACAGGCGGTTATCAACGCAATGCAACTGGCCACCACCGCACAGAAGCCAGTAATCATAGCTGACCCTCAGGATAACCCGGGCGCTGGTGGCATGGGCGATTCAACCGGCTTACTGCATGCTCTGCTTAAACAAGGCGCACAACAGGCAGCCTTGTCTATGCTGTGGGATGAAAAAGCAGCAAAACAAGCGCACGAGGCAGGCGTTGGGCAAACCATAACCGTTTCACTGGGTTGTCATTACCCGCAGTACAGCGACCCACCCGTTCAGATAAAAGCCTTGGTTGAATCATTGTCGGACGGTGAGTTCGCCTTTACCGGTCCGATGTATGCAGGCTCGAGCGCCAAGTTCGGCCTATGTGCCTGTTTACTGATCGAACACCCGACTGCTGAGGTTAGAGTTATCGTTGGTACTGTGAGAAGTCAAAACGCTGATCAGGCAATGTTCAGAGCGTTGGGCGTCGAACCACTAACGCAGAAAATATTGGTGGTTAAAAGTGCTGTGCATTTTCTTAATGATTACGCA
>CALDTX010000189.1 GCA_937923565.1 uncultured Granulosicoccaceae bacterium
GTGCCCCGCTCCAGCGTTCGTTTACGAACCCGGTAGCGGCATAGCGCTCGACACCGACGCAGAGGTTGTTGCAGAAGCCGATCGTGTCGACAGCGAAGACGGTGTGGTGACGCTCACCGGTAACACCACCATCAAGTATCAGAACAGAACACTCAGCGCTGAAGATGCACGCTATGAGCCCAGCACTGGCCGCGTAACCGTGGCAGGCAATCTGAGCTTTCTGGGGGAAGGCATAACGATGCAGAGCCGAAATGCTGTTATTGATATGGACGACAGCCTGTTCTCCACCGAAGACTCCGTTTACGAAATTGATATCAATGGCCGACGAGCCACCGGCTCTGCCCAGCAAATGGAGCGTAACGAGCTAGGTGAGTTTGCCCTTAACGGCGCCACCTATTCATCATGCCCGCCTGGGGATAAAAGTTGGTTTATTCGAGCCAAGAGCCTGCGACTGTATCCGGACGAAGGTATCGGTACGGCGCGCAACCTGACGTTGGTGTTTAAAGGTATCCCGCTCATCGCTATTCCCGCGTTCAGTTTTCCGATCAGCCCAAAACGTAAAACCGGCTTTCTCGCACCAATCGTGGCACGAGGAGAGAATACCGGCTTTGAACTGCACATTCCTTGGTATTGGAATATCAGGCCAGAGCTGGACGCCACCTTCATACCGCGTTTCACCACGAAACGCGGCACCCAAATGCAGGCAGAACTTCGCTACAAAAACTGGCAAGGCAACTGGGAACTCGATACCGAATACCTTAACGACAAAGCCCTAGATGGCAAAAAAAGAGCCTTCACGCAGCTGCGCCACGACGGTCGCTTTGGTGCTTTCTGGACCTCGGAAATTCTTGCCAGCCGTGTATCCGACGAGGACTATTTTGTTGACCTTGGCAATAGCTTGCAATTGGCCAGTATTACGCATTTGGACCGTCGTGCCGATCTGCGTTACGAAAAAGGTAATCTGAATTTTCTGGCACGCTTGCAAAGCTACCAAACTGTCGACGACGATATTTTACAAAAAAACCGGCCGTACCAGCGTTTGCCACAACTTACTGCAATATGGCAATCACCTAAAGATGAGTTTGGTGTTCGTTTTTCAGGTGAAGCCGAGCTTGTTTATTTTAGCCGGGCCAACTCTGTCGATGGTTCTCGCTTTAACGTGCAACCACGAATTAGCTTTCCAATTTCACGCGATGCCTGGTTCTTTAACCCAGCGTTAAGTTATCGGTTTTCGTTATATTCACTCAATGGCGCAGAAGAAGAAAATCAACCCTCACGCCAAAGCCGAAACCTCTCCACCCTTGCGGTAGATACTGGCCTTTTTCTGGACCGTGCCTTAGACAACAAAGGCTCTGTGCAAACACTTGAACCGCGTTTGTTTTATTTGCGTGTACCTTACAGCGATCAAAGTCAGATACCACTATTCGACAGCGGCGAACTCGACTTCAACATTTCACAGCTCTTTCGCGAAAATCGATTTTCAGGCGCTGATCGCATCGCGGATGCAAACCAATTATCAGTGGCCGTTACCAGTCGATACATTGATGGTACGGATGGACGTGAGAAACTACGTGGCAGTATTGGGCAAATTTTATACTTTGAAGACCGACGGGTAACGCTTGAAGACAGCGGCGTGGAAACCCGAAGCAGCTCCGATATTGTTACAGAACTTTCAGCCGAGCTACCGAATAACTGGCATGCAAGCGGCAAGATGCAATGGAGTCCGGATGCAAACCAAACGGTGCGAGGTTCAATACTTTTTAGCTATCGACCCGATAACGACCATATTCTTAATTTTGGCCACAGAACGGTAAACACCGGCAGTAGCGCTGAAACTGAACAACTGGATTTCTCGGCCTTGTGGCCAATCAAGAACAATTGGAAACTGGCCGCCAGATGGAACTATTCTCTAGATGCAGATACCAGTTTTGAGTCGTTATTAGGTGTGCAGTACGACAGCTGTTGTTGGGCGTTTCGCTTTGCTGCCAGACGCTTTATCTCCGACGACGGCGAAAACCACGACACCAATATGTATGTACAACTGGTACTCAAAGGATTGGCACCAGTAGGCCAAAATTATGGGGCATTGTTGCAAAATGCCATTCTGGGATACCGGGACGAAATTGAATGAGCCATCGACAAAATAAACTACGTGTATTTGCGCTGCTGCTGCCTGCCCTATGGTCTGGCTCTACAATCGCTGCAGATGTTGTTCTCGACAAAATAGTCGCTGTGGTGAATGAAGGCGTAGTGCTTTCCAGCGAACTAACCGCGGAAGCTACGTTTTTAAAACAACAAGCGATCTCCAACCAACAAGCTCTGCCCTCCGACGACATACTGCGTGAACGCGTACTCGAACGCCTTATAGATCAGGAAATACGACGCCAACACGCTGGCAAACTGGGCATTGCCGTCGATGCCAGCAGCGTTAATCGGGCCGTTGAACAGGTGGCCAAAAGCAACAATATGGACACGCTGCAGTTTCGCCAAACCTTACAATCGCAAGGCTTCGACTACCGACGCTTTCGCGCCAACATCGAACAGGAATTACTGCTTACCCGATTAATACAACGCGACGTTGAGTCGCGCATCAAAGTATCTAAGCAAGAAATCGACGACTTTGTCCAAGCGGCAAACAACAGTGGTGAACGCAACCGTTACCGTATTGGCCATATCCTGATTGCCCTTAGCCCATCAGCGCCGCCAGCTGAAGAAACCAAAGCAAAAGCCCGGGCCGCGGCAGTACTAGCAAGGCTTCAATCGGGCACTCCGTTTGCGCAAGTGGCTGCCAGCGACTCCGACGGCGCGCGCGCATTGGAAGGTGGAGATCTCGGGTGGCGGCAATTGCAAGAGGTTCCCGACTTCCTCGCTAACGCTTTAAAAGAAATGCAAGTTGGCGACATCAGCGAACCGCTTCGTAGCCCAAACGGTTTACACATTGTTCAACTCACCGACAAAGATAACGGGCAACAAAAACCGCAAAGTGAAACACTGGTTCGGCATATTTTTATTACCTCAGCCGACGAAAACCCTCAGCAAAAACTTGCACAAATCAGGCAGCAAATAGTGGCCGGCAAAGCATTTGCAACGGCTGCTTTAGAATTTAGTGAAGACCCAAACAGTGCCAGCGATGGTGGAGAGCTACCCTGGTTTGCAGCTGGACAAATGCCCTCTGAAATACAAGAAACCGCTGATGCATTGCAACCTGGTATCGTAAGCGAGCCCTTTAGCACACAGTATGGTTGGCACATCCTCGAAGTACTCGACAGGCGTACACGCAACACTAACCAGGAAACACAGCGCCAACAAGCAGAGCTCGCCTTGCGGCAGCGAAAGATCGAACAAGAAACCGAACGTTGGATCAGAACGCTGCGCAGCGAATCTTTTATAGAGATACGAGGTTAGTGTTAAGGATTGCGCTTACCAGTGGGGAACCCGCCGGCATAGGCCCTGATTTATGCGTCATGCTTGCACAACAGGCTCGTCATGCTGAATTAGTGGTGTTCGCCGATGAAACCGTTTTAAAAGAGCGAGCCGAGCAACTTAATCTGCCGTTAATGCTGCGCCCGTTCGATCCCTCGGCACAAGCGCAATCAGACTCACCAGGCACTTTGTGTGTTTATGCGATCCCCACAAACAAGCCGGTAAAAGCAGGACAACTGGATACAGCCAATGCTGCTTATGTTTTGCAATTACTTGATGCAGCTACCAACGCGTGTATTAATAAAACCGTGGCTGCGATGGTGACCGCACCGGTGCACAAAGGGATTATCAACGATGCTGGCATCAGCTTTTCTGGCCACACAGAATACCTTGCCAACCTAACCGGTGGCCATCCGGTTATGGTACTGGCAACCGGAACCTTTAGAGTCGCACTGGCCACCACTCACCTGCCGCTGTCAGCGGTTGCGAGTGCAATCACCGAAGACACGTTAACGCATGTATTAAATGTACTCAGCAACGATCTGAAAAAGCACTACGCTATCGAAAAGCCTCACATACTGGTGTGCGGTTTAAACCCTCACGCTGGCGAAGACGGTCATTTGGGCATGGAAGAAATTGATATCATCATACCAACGCTCAATAAACTGCGTAAAACAGGCCTACACCTAACCGGTCCATTGCCCGCCGACACATTGTTTACACCGCATCACCTGAGTGATGCCGATGCCGTACTGGCCATGTTTCACGATCAAGGCTTACCGGTTCTTAAATACGCAGGTTTCGGCAAAGCGGTAAATGTTACCTTCGGGCTTCCGATTATCAGAACCTCTGTCGATCACGGCACAGCTTTAGACAAAGCCGGTACTGCAAGCATCGACGACGGCAGTCTTACCCATGCCATTAGTATGGCAATAGATATGGCAAACAACACCCATTGAAACATCAAGCCCGCAAACGTTTCGGACAAAACTTTTTACAAGATGCGCAATTGATAGAACGCATTGTGCAATGCGTTGCACCTCAAGCGGGTCAGGCATTGGTAGAAATCGGACCGGGTTTAGGCGCTATTACCCTGCCTTTGCTTGAGCAAACAAACGCACTCGAAGTCGTTGAAATAGACCGTGACTTAATCGCAAAGCTTGAGCGACGCGAGCTCCAAGGGCTCACCATTCACAGCACCGATGCATTATCCATTGATTGGGGTGAGTTTGCGAAAGGTCGGCAATTACGCATAGTGGGTAACCTGCCTTACAATATCGGCACACCACTACTGATTAAACTGTTGGAGTCACATCAGCATATTCAGGACATTCACGTCATGTTACAAAAAGAGGTCGTGGATAGGTTAATAGCAACTGTGGGTAATCGATCGTACGGACGTTTAAGCGTATTGATGCAAAGTTGCTTCGACATCGACGCCCTAATGAGCGTACCGCCAGAAGCATTCGATCCTGCGCCCAAAGTGCAATCAGCTGTTGTCAAACTCACACCAAAAAAAGATGCACTGGATGTTCAACGTACAACAGCTTTGTCTCAGGTAACCCGTATCGCTTTCGCCAACAAGCGTAAAACGCTTCGTAACAACTTCAAAAATAAGCTGACTGAGCAGCAATTGGAAGCCAACGGAATTAACCCCCAGGCCCGCGCTGAAACGCTCGATTTGGCACAGTTTCTGGTGCTTTCAAACTTACTTTCGTTGTAAAGTCTAAAGTAAGCCTGTCTGCGTACAAACTAGACAGGTAGTCATCGGCATGCAAATGCTACTATGATGCGTTAAAGCAAATTGGAGCCAGAAAATGCAAAGTGACTTCAGTGAAGGCATAAAGGTTGATGTAGATACGCTCTACGTGGAGTCTGAATCCGATCCAGATATGGATCGGTATGTATTCGCGTACACGATCACCATACGCAACGTTGGATCCGTAGCGGCCAAACTGCTTACCCGCCATTGGATTATCCGAGACGCAAACGGCAAGGTTCAGGAAGTTCAGGGAGATGGCGTAGTTGGTGAGCAACCACACTTGAAACCTGGCGAGGGCTTTCAGTACACCAGCGGCACGATGCTAGAAACCAACATGGGCACGATGGGCGGGTCTTATTCAATGATTACTGATGAAGGTGCAGAATTCAAAGCCTCCATTGCCGAGTTTTTGTTAACAACACCTCGCACACTACACTAACACGCCGCGCTTAAAGAACCCCTGCTCCACAATGACCACCTACGCCATTGGCGACCTTCAAGGTTGCCTTACTCCACTGCAAAAATTACTCGACAAAGTTCACTTTAACCCGGACAAAGACGTCCTGTGGTTTGTCGGCGACTTAGTTAATCGAGGCCCGGAATCACTGGAAACCTTGCGCTTTGTAAAATCACTGGGCTCCAGTGCAATCAGCGTTTTAGGCAATCACGATTTGCATCTGCTAGCCGTGATGCATGGTATTCGAAAAGCGTCCGGCAAAGATACGATACAGGAGATACTGAAAGCACCTGATCGCGACGAACTTGAAGACTGGTTACGAGGCTTGCCGCTACTGCATCACGATGCATCCTTAGGGTTTACGATGGTACATGCCGGTATTCACCCACATTGGGATCTGCCCTATGCCAAAGCCATGGCTACAGAAGTTGAAACGGTTTTACGATCAGACGACTATGTCGATTTCCTGCACCGCATGTACGGCAATAAACCGTCCAAGTGGTCACGCAAACTGGGCCAACATCGGCGTCGGCGTTTTACGGTTAACGTTTTCACGCGAATGCGCTATTGCACCAACGACGGTGAGCTGGAATTTTCGTTTAATGGCCCGCCCAATAAAGCACCAAAACAATTAATGCCTTGGTATAACGTCCCAAAACGTCGGCCACTCAAACACCGAATCCTGTTTGGTCATTGGAGCAGCCACCCAGCGTTTGCGGTATCGAACGTTATACCGTTAGACAGAGGTTGTGTCTGGGGCGGAACGCTGGCTGCATTAGCGTTGGAAACTGAAGTGACAACAACAGTGCCCGGTCAGCAATTTACGGATGAGGCTGATCAGTAGCGTAGGGGCGAATTTGCAGCGAAACTAAACAAACCTGAAAACCAACAGCGCGTAAAACACAGAAACACCCAACGCCCACCAAAGATTAGGCCCCACCAGCCCCAGCCAAGCCAGATGAATAAAAGCACTGCCTAACAACGATAAAAACAAGCGATCACCGCGCGTAGTCTCAATTCTTAGTATGCCCACACGCGGGCCACCGCCGGGTTTAATCGCTTCCCATAAACTCATCAGCAACAGCAAACTTACGATGGTAATAAAGAATATCGCCGTGGGTGTTGTCCACGCCATCCAAGACAGATTCATCGGTTACCTACCCTAAGCTTGTTAGACGCGGCCAAGTGCAAACCCCTTGGCAATGTAGTTGCGCACAAAATAGATAACCAACGCACCGGGAATTATGGTTAATACCCCCGCGGCGGCTAACACCCCCCAATCGAGCCCGGACGCCGATACCGTGCGCGTCATGGTAGCGGTGATCGGTTTAGCATCAGTAACCGTTAACGTTCTGGCTATTAGCAGCTCTACCCACGAAAACATGAAACAGAAAAAAGCGGCAACACCAATACCCGACGCAATCAGTGGCATAAATATTTTGACAAAGAATTTTGGAAACGAATAACCATCGATATAAGCAGTTTCATCGATTTCGCGTGGTACTCCGGACATAAAGCCTTCCAGTATCCACACCGCTAGCGGCACGTTGAATAAGCAATGCGCTAATGCCACAGCAATGTGCGTATCAATAAGTCCAAACGCTGAATACAGCTGAAAGAAAGGTAAGGCAAACACGGCCGGTGGCGCCATACGGTTGGTTAACAACCAAAAAAACATGTGCTTGTCGCCAAGAAAACGGTATCGGCTAAACGCATAAGCGGCAGGTAATGCAACGCTTACTGAAATCACCATGTTTAACACAACATAGATAATCGAATTTATATAACCGCTATACCAAGACGCATCACTAAAAATAACGGCATAGTTATGCAACGTTGGATTCTGCGGAATGAGCGTAAATGTCGACAATATTTCCTGGTTGGTTTTAAAGCTCATATTGATGAGCCAGTAAATGGGTAACAGTAAAAATACGATGTAAAGGCTGGGTACAAACCAACGCATGGCCGAGCGTTTCTCGAGCGAGCTGCTGGCTCTTACGCCGTCCAGACTAATCTTGTTAGTGACTTCGTTTGCCGATGCGTTCATCGACTCGCCTCAGGCTTATCTTCACCGTAGTTCGTCATCACGGTATAAAACACCCATGACAACAACAAAATGATAAGAAAATAAACGATAGACATGGCAGCCGCCGGCCCTAAATCGAATTGCCCAATCGCCATTTTGACAAGATCGATCGACAAGAAAGTTGTGGTATTACCGGGGCCACCGCCGGTGAGTACGAACGGCTCTGTGTAAATCATAAAGCTGTCCATAAAACGTAACAGCACAGCAATTAACAATACCCGGTGTATTTTTGGTAATTGGATATAGCGAAATACTTTCCATTTTGAAGCACCGTCGATACGCGCCGCCTGATAATACGCATCAGGAATAGACACTAAACCGGAATAGCACAGCAGAACGACTAAGCTTGTCCAATGCCAAACGTCCATGAGTATCACAGTTACCCAGGCATCAAACCAATTAGTGGCGTAGTTATAGTCGACACCCAGTTGCGCTAGTGTGTGGCCAAGTAGGCCGATATCAGCGCGCCCAAACACTTGCCAAATAGTGCCTACGACGTTCCACGGAATTAACAACGGCAGCGCCATCAGGATTAAACAGATAGGCACCCAAACCCCTTTGCGCGGCATGTTCAGCGCAATAAAAATGCCGAGCGGAATTTCAATTATTAGTATGATGGCCGAGAATGTGAGATTTCTGAGCAGTGCATCGTGGAACCTCTCTGAATGCAGTAGCTCTTCATACCATTCCAAGCCTGCCCAAAAGAATTGGTTATTACCGAAGGTATCTTGTACCGAATAATTAACCACCGTCATCAACGGCACAATGGCGCTTAACGCAACCAGCAAAAAAACCGGTAATACGAACAGCCACGCCTTATTACTAAAGGGTTTATCCATGGTTGCCACCCCCACTTTGCATTGAGGTCGGCTTTATCAGTCGCGAATGCTGATACACATTGATGCGTGCCGGATCAAAAAGCGCCACCGGCTCGCTGGGTAAACTTTGATCCTCTGGCAAAACCGCTGCGATCGTATGGCCAGCAACCTCACCTCGGACTATTCTGAAACGACCAATATCCTCAACCGATGTGGTTTTGAAGGGCACACAGCTCGGGTTATCTTTTGCGCGAGCCTGTTCCTGGCTGAGTAGCGACACAAACTCGGGCCGAATACCCAACTCGACTGAGCCACTTGCGTTGCGGTAGTCGCCAGGTAAGGCTATGGATTGATCGGCAAACTGCAAAGCATTAGCATTAAGTTCGGCAGGCAATATATTCATACCGGGCGAACCGATAAAATATCCCACGAACGTATGCTCTGGGGTATCGAACAACTCTTCTGGCGTACCTATTTGCACCACCTCGCCTTCGTACATCACAACGACTTTATCCGCAAAGGTTAATGCCTCGGTTTGATCGTGTGTCACATAGATCATGGTGTGCCCGAACTGCTGATGCAATTCTTTAAGCTTGGTACGTAGCTGCCACTTCATGTGAGGATCAATAACGGTTAAAGGTTCATCAAACAAAATGGCGTTAACATCGTAACGAACCAATCCGCGCCCTAAAGATATTTTTTGTTTTTCATCGGCGGTTAAACCTCTGGCCTTACGATTGGCTTTTTCGGTTAGTTCAAGCGTTGCCAGCATATCGCTAACACGACTATCCACTTCCGATTGATTAACCCCACGATTGAGCAACGGGAAAGCAAGATTCTGCGCAACCGTCATGGTGTCGTAAATTACCGGGAACTGAAAAACCTGCGCAATGTTGCGTTGTTCGGTAGACAACTCAGTAACATCAACCCCATCAAACAATACATGACCTTTTGAGGGCAATAATAAACCGGAGATGATATTAAGCAGTGTGGTTTTACCACAACCCGACGGCCCAAGCAGTGCATAAGCACCGCCATCTTCCCAGTGATAATCAATTTGCTTCAAGGCGAAGTCTGCATCGTTACCGGGTTTAGCTAAATAAGAGTGCGCCAGTTTATCGAGAGTGATGCCAGCCATATTAGTTTGCAAGCCTCTGTAGCTGAGGAGCTTTAACCAGATCTTTACTATCGTTGAATAAGTAAAAATAATCGGGGTTTAAATACACGGTTAGTTTATCGCCCGACTGAAACCGATGAACACCATGCGTCAGTACAACCCATTGCTCATTCAGGGCTTTAACGTGAATAAACGTTTCTGAACCGGTGATTTCGCTGGTACCTACTGTAACGTCGACGGCCACGTTATAGCGTTCATCAGCGCTTAAAGCAACATGGTGAGGCCGCACGGCCAGCGTGTAGTTACCATCGGCAACTGATTCGTTAATGGCGCCAAACGAGAAATCATCTTTTTGCAGTTGGTTCCCTTGCGCTATAACGGTTATACAATTTAAGGGTGGGTCGGCAAAGGTTTGGGCTGTGACCAAATTATTGGGCTTGTTATACACATCAATGGTTGCACCAAATTGTGTTAAACAACCTTCAGAGAGTGTGGCAGTTTGACCGCCCAATAGAAGTGCTTCATGCGGTTCAGTAGTGGCATATACAAACACAGCACCCGTTTCTGCAAACAAACGCGGCAACTCTTCGCGAAGTTCTTCTCTGAGTTTGTA
This sequence comes from uncultured Granulosicoccaceae bacterium, assembly GCA_937923565.1. Classification (GTDB taxonomy): domain Bacteria; phylum Pseudomonadota; class Gammaproteobacteria; order Granulosicoccales; family Granulosicoccaceae; genus Granulosicoccus. The sequence continues at coordinate 10,277 of CALDTX010000189.1, forward strand.
ATCCAGATTAGCTAAGGGTTCATCCAGTAGAACCAGTTCAGCATCTTTTACCAAGGCGCGTGCAATGGCGGTTCTTTGTTGTTGGCCGCCGGATAAGTTCAACGGTGTGCGTTCGAGAAACTCACTGAGTTTGAGTAACTCGGCAGTTTCACGAACACGTTTATCGATGGTTTTTTTATCGATGCCCGCTAAGCGCATCGGCGATGCGATATTGTCGTAAACAGTAAAGGCAGGGTAATTAATAAATTGCTGATACACCATAGCAACGTTGCGCTTACGCACCGATTGGCCGAGCACTGACGCACCATCAAATTTGATATCACCCGAGGTGGGTTTATCCAAACCTGCCATTAAACGCATAAGGCTGGTTTTACCGGACAAGGTTGGACCCAGTAAAACATTCAATGAGCCGCGCTCCATACGGATAGTGACATCATTGATATGGGCGACAGCGCCTACCCGCTTTGTTACCGACTCAAGCTCTAACATATCTGAAAAAACGCGCCCATGATTACCGTTAATTTCACCTAAAAATAGCTTTCGTTAAAAATAACTACCTCATTTAAGAGACAAAATTTACCACGCTGAGTAGAATCCAGTACAGCGATATTTTGAATATCTCCGAATAACCAGCCAATAAAAGTAAGCAAACAATGACTATAAAACGATCAGAATCGAACAACCGTATGAGCCAGTTGGTGACGCACGGCCAAACCGTTTATCTTGCCGGTCAAGTGGCACAAAATGCAAAGTCCGGCACGGTCGCCGAACAAACGACCGACATTCTACAAGCGATCGATAACTTACTGGCCAAAGCCGGCAGCGACAAAAGCCACCTGTTATCTGCCACTATCTGGTTAACCAGCATGGACGATTTCGCCGAAATGAACGCTGTGTGGGATGCCTGGGTAGACACCGACAACCCGCCTGCTCGAGCTTGCGTAGAGTCACCACGCTTGGCTACACCAGACTTCAACGTTGAAATAATGGTGATTGCAGCACTTGCATGAGCGCTTTAATTTGCTTATAGTTTTACTGCAATGCATTATTTTCCTCAACAACACGCTAAAAGCCAACAAAAAAACATTTCTGTTTTGAGTTGCATAAAACCGGGTACTTACAAACCGGCAGCAAACGCTGCGCGCAAGTAAGTACCGGAAACTTTTTTTCAACCCCGGCGCACTTTGCGATCTTCCGGGGTTATTCCTACTCTCTAATTTTTTTGAAGCTCGCAGGTGTTGCCTTAACTTAAAAAGGCAATCAACATGTTTCAAGAATCATTGGTCGCACTGATCACCCCAATGCACAACGATGGCAGCATAGACTTCGCTGCATTACATCACTTGGTGCAGTGGCATATTAAGAGCGGTACAAACGCGATTGTGCCAGTAGGCACCACCGGTGAATCACCGGTTTTATCAGAGCAAGAACATCAAGACGTTATAAGCGAAACCATTAAGGCAGCTAAAGGCAATATCGCGGTTATGGCAGGTTGTGGCTCTAACAACACCGCAGAGGCGCTGCGCTTTCACCAACATGCTTTTAATAGCGGTGCCCAAGCTTCACTGCATGTTACCGGTTACTACAACAAGCCTAGCCAAGCTGGACTTATCCAACATTTTGGAGCGTTGAACGCCAGCAATTCACTACCGATCGTGGTTTACAACGTACCACCGCGAACAAACTCCACTATTAGCATAGACACGATGGGTCAACTGGCACAAATGGAACATGTGATTGGTGTAAAGGATGCCACTCAGGATTTAACCCGACCCTTTTATGAACGTTGGAAAATTGGCCAGCAGTTTAATTTGCTCTCTGGCGAAGATATCTCAGCACCCGCATACAATGCTGCTGGCGGAGATGGTTGTATTTCGGTAACAGCGAATGTCGCACCTAAGCACTGCGCCCAAATGCAAGCAGCCTGCACTCAAGGTGATTTTGGTAAGGCCTTCGATATTCAGCAGCAGCTAATGCCGTTGCACCACGCACTATTTCTGGAACCCAGCCCGGCAGGTATTAAGTACGCATGTTCAAGAATAGGCTTGTGTGGTGACACCATCAGACTGCCACTAACACAGCTTACCCCTGCCAGCAAAGAAAAAATTGATGAAGCATTAACGCAATTAGAACTGCTGTAATGACTGTTATGCAGGCTCTAACACAAGGTAAGTAAAACGCAACGCTTCATGCTGGTTTTCTGTACGTGAAACTTCGCGCCATTGATCCCAATGGAAGCTATCCAGCCAGACATCGCCTTCATATTCGTGGTCGATGTAAGTCAAATAGCAGCGTTGAACTTGAGGTATGGCTTCACGACACAGTGAAGCCCCGCCAATTACAAAATACTCAGTCAGGTTTTGCTCTATGGCGTTTTGCTTACCCATGGCTAAAGCTTGAGAGAGTGAATGGGCTACTTGCACGCCTTCCGCAGACCAATCTTCGGCCCGAGTGACCACAATGTTTAATCGACCGGGCAAAGGCTTGCCCAGTGAGTCAAACGTTTTACGCCCCATGATCACAGGCTTGCCCATGGTTACTTTTTTAAAGTAGGCCAGCTCGCCGGGAATATACCAAGGCATGGCGTTGTTGTTACCGATCAGCTTGTTCTTGTCCATTGCAAGCATCATCGCAAGTACGGGTTCTGCTTCAGCCATCGTTTGCTCCTCTCAATAGCATAAGGTTGTTTGGTCACCTCTTTTTGAGGTTGTGTCGATATCATTGCTTGGGAGGTCGGCTATGCGGATACTCAAACCGCTATGGGCGCTTTAATGCTCGGGTCGGCAACGTAGTTTTCGAGAGCAATATCATCAAACGTAAAGGCAAATAAATCGTTGACTTCAGGGTTCAATTTAAGCGTCGGTAATTGTCGCGGTGTTCGAGTGAGTTGCTCATTAACCTGTTCCAAATGATTGTTATACAAATGTGCATCGCCCAGCGTATGAACAAAGTCACCCACTTTTAAACCAACCACTTGCGCGATCATATGCGTCAGCAATGCATAAGAGGCGATGTTAAACGGCACACCCAAAAATACATCGGCGCTGCGCTGATACAGCTGACAACTCAAACGATTGTTAGCCACATAAAACTGAAACATCGTATGGCACGGCGGCAGTTTCATTTTATTAATTTCAGGCACATTCCAGGCACTCACAATGAGTCTGCGGGAATCCGGGTTGGTTTTTATTTGCTCGAGCAACTGGCTAATTTGATCAATGCTGGTGCCGTCAGGTGCCGGCCATGATCGCCACTGATGCCCGTAAACCGGACCAAGCTCGCCTTGTTCATCGGCCCATTCATCCCAAATAGAAACACCGTTTTCCTGCAGATATTTAACGTTGGTATCACCAGCGAGAAACCAAAGAAGCTCATGAATGATCGAACGTAAATGCAGTTTTTTGGTGGTAACCGCCGGGAACCCTTCGGTTAAATCAAAGCGCATTTGATACCCGAACACAGAGCGTGTACCCGTGCCGGTACGATCACTTTTGTCGGTGCCAGTATCAAGAATATGCGAAAGTAAATTCAGGTACTGCTGCATGAGTTAGTCCGTTTTTATTTTTAATTTAACGTTAGTCAGTTAGTGCTCAGGCCTTAGCAGCTTGATTATTTTTATACGCCATATACAGCAGTAACAAACCAACAAGAATCATCGGTAACGATAATATCTGGCCCATTGTCATCCAGTCGAGCGCCACAAAACCAAGCCCAACATCGGGCTCTCTGGCAAACTCAACAAGGAAGCGATAAATACCGTACACCAAAACAAACACGCCAGACACGGCCATGCGTGGACGTGGCTTACTGGAAAACCACCACACCACTAAAAATAACACGATGCCTTCACCAAAGATTTGATACAGCTGGTTCGGGTGCCGTGGCTCTGGGCCAACATGTGGGTACACCATGCCCCAAGGCACATCAGTAACCCTGCCCCACAGCTCGCCATTAATAAAATTACCAACACGGCCGGCACCTAAGCCAATCGGGAAAGCGGGTGCGATAAAGTCGGCCACATCGAAAAAAGTTCTACCTGTGCTTCGGGCATAAAACCAAAACGCCACCAGCACACCCAAGAAACCGCCATGGAAAGACATGCC
>CALDTX010000190.1 GCA_937923565.1 uncultured Granulosicoccaceae bacterium
CAAACCGGGGGGTGCCTCTTGCTACATTGCGCCATTCGGTGAAGCCTTTGCCCCACCATTGATCGTTCTCTTCAAAGGCATGAAACTGAGGCAAATAGAAGGCGATGGTTTTGGCGCGCGATGCAAGCTGTGATGCGTCCAGGTTATCCGGTTCTTCGAACAACGGGCCCGGATTAGCAAAGAGTCTAACGTTGGCGGCTAAACTCTTGGGGCCGCGCAACTTACGAGCGCCCAAACTACGCAGCGCCAGAAGAGATTTCCGCAACCACCGTTTTGGCTTTAATCGCCCAGGCCGGATCAGGCGAGCAGCGCGCTTCAACAGGCGCATCGCACCCGCTGGCGATTTAAAACCAGACAGTAAGGAGCGCAAACGTTGCATTACTCGGGTTGAAGGCATGTGGTTCGGCTTAGTTGCTAGCGAAATGGTTGAAGAATCGCTACAGACGTGCCTATTGCCGTAGCTTAACTAGCTTTAGAGAATGCAAATATATGGCCATGCGAGTACCTTTTGCGCGATAAAACGCTTATTTGACACTATGGAGTCAAGCTTCCAGCGCGTTAGGCCATGAATCCTAAGTTTTTGTCGGCAAAATTGCTCAGATCGGGGAATATGTTTTCCAATGCGTTATTTTCTACGCCCATCCAGCTGGCAAGTGTTGCGCCGTATTGACCAACAGATTGTGTAGGAATTATGCGACCAGCAAACTGCCCGTCGCGGTCGCCGGCATCGTTGGGATTGTCCTGATTCGCATAACTTGGCATTGGGCCATATATGGCGCCACCAGAAACCGCACCACCAAATACAAAATTATGACCACCCCATCCATGATCGGTGCCGTTGCCGTTACTGGTTAGTGTTCGGCCAAAATCAGATGCAGTAAACGTGGTCACCGAGTTAGCCACGTTCATGGTTTCAAGAGCCGACTGAAAATTGCTAACGGCTGAATTCAGTTCACGCGTTAGCAATGGAAAACGTTCGTTTTGGTTGCTGTGTGTATCCCAGCCACCCATTTGCACAAAAAATAGCTGACGTTCCATGCCTAATGACTCCCGCGCTTCTATCAAACGCGCAACCAGATGAAGTTGTCTTTCCAGCTTGTTATTGGTATCAGGTTGCCAACCCACTTGCGTGAAGTTTTCAAAGGTAGATTCAAGTTGCTCGGCCACAACTTTCGAGCGAGATAAAATATTAGCGGCCTCTTTTATCATGAGCGGCCTGTCGGCAGCACTAGCCTGATCGAGCATTTGCTGTAACCTGGCACTGGTTGCCTGACGTGACGCTTCCGGTATCCAAGTAGCAATACCAGGATCGAAACCATACATACGTTGAATGTCGGCATTTGGGCTCAGCGCTATATAATTACCATCTCTGCTGGTTTGCCAGGCATTGGCCCCAGCAATAGACATTAAACCGGGCACCGATGCTGACGCATTGCACTCACTAACTTGCACACCCGTAGCACCACCCCACCCAAAAGCACCTGAACCCGACACCTGACCAGCCGCTGTTTGCCATAATTTTTGTTGGGTATTGTGCGCAAACAAACTCTCGGGAAGCGCCAGTTCATTGGTAAAATCGGATTGTGACGTGGGCTTGAGTAAAGGCCCTACGTTACTCACAACGGCCAACTCATTTTGTTGATACATGGATTGAAAGATCGGCAAAGCACTGTTAAAACCGAAAGAGCCTTGCTGAGCGTCGGTCACTTCAATTAAATTTGATTCACTCACCGCCATATCGTTACGCGTTTGCGCATATTCATCGTAACGATTGCCAGTTGGCACAATAAAATTAAACGTATCAGCGCCACCTGCCAAAAACAAACAGATTAGCGAACGCGGGCCAGTGTCACAAACAGCGGCGTTTGCTTTTCCTACCCCCAGCGATGCAGCGGCTATATTCACTAAGGAAACGCCACCAACTCGTGATGCGGTATAAGCTGCTGGCAACGCCAGCGATCGCTTAATGAAATTACGTCTGGATGAGTGTGTCATAAAATTCTCGGACTACGGGTTCAAATACGCGGCAAAAGCCCAGGTTATCGCTGCACTAAAAATTCTGGCGAAGCGACCATCATGAAAAGCGTATCGAGTACTATTGATTGAACGACATCGATATCAAGTTGTGCCAACGCCAAATCGGTTTCATCGAGCTCCGATTCGCCATCCTCATTCATTTCGGCATCAGTCTCTGTATCGGTTTCAGCATCGGTTTGCTCTGCTGCTTGCGCGCGCTCCGCCATCTCTGCAATATGTTCATCCAGAATCACCTGCATGCCGTTCGACATTAATCCTGAAAACAGCAATACATTCAGATGCTCTAGTAGCGTTTGCCGCCCTTGTCTGAGCATCACAATGCCATCGTCGATATTGATCATGGCTGTATTACTGGATTCGCCAGAGCGATTATTCGAGCCATAAATTAGTGAATGAAAATCGTTATTAGTGGCCGCAACCATGGCCTCAGTAAGAATTTGCAATTCTGGCGCAAGCAACGGAGCGCCGTTTGCACCCAGCGCCGAGCTCGATACTGGATGATCAGGGGAAAAGAAGTTGAATACCGATGGCGACTTCAAAACCGCCTGTGCAAATATGTCATCAACCTGATCACTGGTACGCGTAGCCATATGATAGTGACCATTGGCTTGCACACCCGGCTCGGCCCTAAACGCACGAAGCACTTGCAACGCTTTCAGTAACGGTTCTTTAAGCTTGCCAAACTCAGGCGTTTGTTGTTCTACAACGCGCGCTTCATCGTCCAACAAAATAGCTTTGATAACAGCGGATAGATCGCCTCGTGTGCCCGAGCCGTTATCGTTAAATACATTAGCCACACGCTCAACATAGCCAGAACTCGGGTTACTGGTAACCAGCCGCTGAATGAGAAGCTTTGTAAAAAAAGGGCCAACATTCGGGTGATTGAAAATGGAATCCAGGGCTATTGCCATGTCGTCGGCAACGGATAAACCAGCCGGTGAAACCACGCCACCTAGAAGGGTTTTGCTGCCACTGTCATGGAATTGCTCCTGTGGCACCATCGGCGTAATTTTGTCGTAACTGGTTAGGTCAGAGGATTGCCATTCGGGAGAATCCGCAAAGTTCCATCCGGTGAATACGCGCGCGTACTCCTCTACCAAACTCTGCGAATAAGTCGGTATTGGATTATCAGGCGATACCACGTTGCCGCCACTATCCAGCTCGTACAACCCCACAGAGAATAGCTGCATCACCTCCCGCGCATAGTTTTCGTCGGGACGAATATTTCGGGCCACATCTGCTTTTTCATTGCGAACCATGCTCAGGTAGATGCCCATTACCGGATGCAAACTAACCCGCTCAAGCAGTTCCCGGTAGTTGCCAAAAGCCATCGAGGCTAGCATATCGTAGTAGTCAGTCATGCCGTATTGCGCATTACCCAGCGTGTAGTCTAAATCTGACACAACAAATATTTCGCTTAACGCAAAGGCTACACGTTGCCGAAGCTGGTCTGGTGCATTGATGGCGGTGTCCCACCAAACGTAGTGTCTGGTTGAGCGCAAACTGGAATTCCCGAGGGCTTGCACCTTGGGTAAATGCTGTGTGACTGGCAACGAAATTTGATAATCGATCCAGTCCTCGATAGTTTGATATTGAGTAACTTCTGCGATTGCCTCTGGCGTAGCGCCAAAACTGGCTTGAGCCAGCAATCGAGTGGCATCGGTGGTTCGCGCACTAACCGTTAATGGGTCCTGTGCCGATACCGGCTCAAGCACTGCACCACTACCATTGCCTGAACCACTACTGCCACCACATGCAATTAGCAAATAGCTTGCTACTACGAGCAACAATAGGGCGGCTGTTGAAAGAATTGATTTGAACACACCACTTCCGCATTTTTAAGCTGAGCAAAATGCTCAGCACCTGATGGCAATTTTGGCCAATAACCTACTTAAAGTCTAGGAAGAAGCATGGCTGCAAACAGGGGTATATTGTTCAATTTCGGCATTGCATTTTGGCAAGTTCATAGAACGCAAGCGCCAATAGTCCAGCGCTTTCAAACCACTGGCAAGACTCATCAGGCTAAGCCACCCTGAATTTCGATCATCAGGGTTATTTATGCCGTTTACGATACCACTCCATAGAAAGTGAAGCACTCGGATCGCTTTTATCCCTGGAACGGGCTTGCTTCCAAATGTTTCGCTACTTTTCGCATGGTTTGGCCGGCTGCTTCGCTCTCCAGTTCATCAATAGGCGACAGCATGTGCTCTAACAAACGAAGCTGAATGGCTAGACCTTGCCGAGCCAGTTTTTCGCCTTCCTCTGTAAGATAAAGCCTACGTAATCTCTTATCTTTGGGATCTAGCTTACGAACAACGTATTCTTTTTTTTCTAGGTCGGGCAGCATCATCGATAAGTTTGATCGACCCACCAGCAATTTTTCCGCTAACCCTGTTTGCGTTAAACCCGGAAAACGACAAACGGTTGAAAGTACATCATAAGCGGGAAGGTCTAATCCAAGTCCGACCAACTGATCAGCCATAGCTTTACGCACCATGATACTCACACGCCCAACTGCTACCCAATTATGAAACTGTGGAAAATCCCAAGGTACGCCTTTATTAATATCACTCATGTAAATTCTCTGGACTAAGTTCAACTTTGAACTACAAATGAATATAAAAAAAACACCGTGTATACCGCTATACACCCGCTTGAAACTTTTACATCCTGCAGTAAAACTTGGATCGTTCCTCGTCCAATCTAAACAAGCTTGTATCTGACGCATACGAAAAACAGACACACCTGCGCTTTCAATTACAACCTATTGAGAAGTAACACAACAGGATATGTAAATAATTGACAATCAGACTCTACACCATTTTTGAAATACTTTACATGCAGTTCTGTAGCAAGCTTATGCGGAGATGACAAATTGCACCATTGCAGCGCGAGGCGTTCTAATTTTTGAGAATTGCGTCGTTTAGTATCAGTGTTATTGCCGTATGGGAAACGGCTGCTGGCTATAGACTGTAGACCAAGACACAGTCATACATCGGTTTATAAAAAAATGCGCACTGGATTGTGTTTTTGAAGGCGCTAAAGCGACGCTAGCGTATAGAAAATCTGGATAAAATAATTTTTCAGATGGAACATTTTATACCACCTTCTGCAAAAGACTATATTAAGCGATGCAAACAACGAACTCACTGTTATGGGGTCTAAGGCAAATGCAACAACGCTTGCTTTGCCAAACTTTTCGTGTAGGAATTTACTTTCGTGTGATTAGGCATCCAACCTTGTAAGAAACGATAAAAGTCGGTCCAGGCTATGGCGTATAAAGACCGCCACTCTTCCTCGATAGCTTGAATCAACTTCTGATGTTGCCCGCCACGCAGAGCTAGTTTCAAATGCTCAAAATAGACGTTGAGCAATTTTTGATCTGACTGCCTAAGGTTGTTTTCGCTAATACAACTACCCAGAAAATACACGATATCGCGTATACCCACACCACGACCAACGTATTGAAAATCAACCGCTGCTACTTGATCACCACGAAGGTTAAAACAAAAATTTGCCACCTTGGCATCGCCATGCACCAACGTTTGATGTTCTGCTTCGTTAAGCAAACGGTCGAGTTCTCGTGCTTTCGCCTTAAGCTCCCCTTCTTCCATAACTTCATACTCTGCTTGCCTTGTACCCAAGTGCCAATAACACCCGACCGGCCACAAACCTTGTGCAGGATCGTTTAAAAACGTTGCATGAAAATTGGCAAGCCACTGCAAACAAATCTCAGCTTCGGTAAGAGTCAGCTCAGATCGACGAACCGGGTAAAACCTATCGAGATCTTCCAGCAATAACCACTGTGCATCATCCAACCGACCAACGGCGAGTACATCAGGCACTTTACATTGATGATTGCATAACGATGAATAGCGTTCGTACCAATGCGACTCAATTTTATAAGATTCGATTTTACGCGCATGCGATGCGGCAGTATTCCAACCCCGCGGATGTGAGGGAGAGGCTGGCGGTTTTACATACTTTAGGATGGCTTGTTTGTAAGTATGGCCCTGAATAGAGACACGGACAATTTCACCGTAGCCACTCCAGAGAGACTGGATAGTCTCACCTAGAGTTACTTCGTTAGCACTAATTTTATTTTTTATGGCAACACAGAGTTCTTCATGCATTTACTTAGCATAGCATCTGCAAAACGATGCGCGTGCAAGTAAACCTGTTAGCAGCAACAGAATGAATAACGTGCCTGAGAATCCCACAGCCACCGTGGTAGGTACCGCCGAACTATCGTTGCCTAGCTGCTCGCCACCCTGCTGATTAGCTGTGTTGTTATCACTACCTTGCTGGTTGTTTGAAGAACCGGTTGTTGTGTTTGTATCGGTATTGCCAGTATCACTGCCGTTACCATTAGTACCATTAGTACCATTAGTACCGTCAGTACCGTCAGTACCGTCAGTACCGTCAGTACCGTCAGTACCGTCAGTACCGTCAGTGCCGTCAGTGCCGTCAGTGCCGTTAGTAGTATCAACCGTTTGTTCGGCTAGTGGAAAACCCGAGGAGTTTTCAGGAAAATTTTGATCTGTAAATTGTGCGAAAGCCGGGTTTATACGATCCACACCCGTTGCTTTGCCATAGTAGACGTAACTATGCCCTTGGCCTGCAGCGCCGATAATAATATCCGCAATGCCATCACCACTAAAATCCCCCGCTCTACTGACCGAGAAGCCCGAGTAGTCAACAGTTCCTATACCCACCAAAACAAAACCATTCTCGCCGTTCAAACTGGATAAACTGAACTGGCGATTAAAACCCTGGTTAGACCCATACACAATATAACTACTACCGTTACCCGTGCGCTGTGGGTTAATAATGGTTTGCGACGCGCCAATAATCATGTCGTCCATACCATCGTTATTGATGTCTCCTATACCATCAATGGATTGGCCGACCATATCGCCCCATCCGGGCTGATCTTCCTGCGCTGGTACCACACCGCCGCGAATACCTCGCACAGTAAAGCCATTGCTGCCGTTTAAATCCTGTTTACTGATTGCCAGACGGTTCTTGTTTGCTCCACCAAAAAGCACATACACTTCGCCCGGGTGTTCAGTTGGCGCTCCAAAATGCCCTTTGCCAGGCGCACCTATAGCAACATCATCAATACCATCATGATTAATATCATCGACGCCGGCAACATCGTAACCAGTGGCTGATTCAAACAGATCGCCGGTAAATATAAAGCCGTTTTGGCCATTAATATCGGCAAGATCTATAGCCTTGGGAAAACCATTGCTGTTACCCAAAATCAAATACGCTTCGCCAGCTTCTGAAATACCGTTACGAGTGGCAAATGGCGCACCGATCATAAAGTCGTCTATGCCGTCGCCGTTAAAGTCTCCTGCGCTGGCAGTTGAAGAGCCACTGCGATCACCAGCAGCAACACCATTAATAGCAAATCCATTAATGCCGTTCAAAGCGTCAATTGAAAAGTTGGCCGGAAAACTGGAAACAGAGCCATAGATCACATAGGTTTCACCAGCAGCTGTTTTACCGTTTGGGGAGGCATCGGCATTGGCGAGCAACAAGTCAGTAATACCATCATTATTGATATCGCCAGCATCACTGACTGCCGTAGTAGGTGTGTTTATAACAAAGCCGTTCTGTCCATTTAAGGTAGCAACATCAACCAAGCTGGGAAACGTGTTACCGCTTCCAAAAACTACATAAGTCGCTTGCGCGGAGCCAATGGCGATATCATCAAAACCATCTCGATTAATATCGCCCAAGCCGGCGACGTAGGGGCCGTCACCGTTAATCGCAAACCCATTACGACCATTCAGCGTGGTCACATCCAGAAAACCGTTCTCACCCAAGTTAGGGCCGAAAACCACTCGAATAGCGCCAATACCTGAAGCCACAATGACATCATCAACGCCGTCTCCGTTGATATCGCCAATTTGATCTACCGGTCCGCCACGATCAATGATCAGCATCTCATTCACGCCAGGTCGAAATAGCTCTGTGCTCGGCTCAAACAAGCCAGCATTTGCTGCCATTGGCACCAATAAAGAGGCAAAAACACCTAAAGCAGATACTGTGAGAAATGATGTACGCATTATAAAAATGACCCCAATTAGACTGTGTAGCCGCGGAATCAGCGCAAGTTATCATCGCTCCTTCGATACTTATCAGCGAGAGCTATCACTCTGGAAATTAAATTAGTTTAATATGGCACTTTCGCGAAAGACGTCACAAAAATCACATCGTTTTGCAGCTACGACTGAATCTACCGATACACACCTTATGTTAACGATTACCAACAACCTATCCATACCCTTGCACGAAATTGAGCTGCAAAGCATTCGTGCGCAAGGTGCTGGCGGGCAACACGTTAACAAGGTGTCGTCGGCTATCCATTTACGCTTTGATATTCAGGCGTCTTCACTGCCAGAATTGCTTAAGCAACGCTTACTCAAACTGAACGATCATAGAATTTCTTCAGACGGTGTGGTGGTTATTAAAGCGCAAAGCTTTAGGAGTCGGCAGAAGAATCTTGATGACGCCTACGCAAGGCTTGCGCAACTAATAGTTGCCGCCAACACCACCAATAAGCCCCGCAAGAAAAGCCGCCCAAGCAAATCGTCAAAACTAAAACGAATGGACAGCAAAACCAAACACGGCAGATTGAAGGAAAGCCGAAGAAAAGTCGACTACTAATTCACGGGAAATGCGGTCAGTGCAGGCAGCTTTAGAAAGTAACGTGCGAATGCAAAGTAACGTGCGATAGCTCAGTTACTGCGGCTTAAGCAGTTCTGCCGCTAGCGGGGCTAATTGCGTTTTTAAGATTCTGTCTTTTGGCAAAAGCCCGTTGGCTAACTGTAAATCGTGCTTCAACCCAAAAAGATACGGATACCATTCAATTGCCAACGGCGACTTCCAACGCCACAGCAAATGCTCTAACGCATCCAGTTGAGCTTGTAGGTTATCGACCGTCGCTTTGTGCTCACTCGTGTAGACGTTCTCAGTGTCAAACACAAACGGCGGGTGCATAAAGTATTTAGCCAGCAGTCGAAATTCATTAGGCACACCATGCTTTTCCATTAGCTGCCAATAGCTTTGTTCGGATGGCAAGCTATGCATACCATCAGCCATAAGATCTAACAACAACGCATCGGTGGCAAGCATGCCGGTTGGGTTTAGCATAATACTTTGACAAGCATCGCGCCCCTGCCATGGCCCCACAAACAATCGTCGTGGGCAATAATCATTGGCATATAAATTATCCCAAACGATGACGCTAAAAGAGTGTGTTTGCGTGAACCCTTGAAACTGATCGTGCGCTAATGATTCAACAACGATATTTTTACCACAAAGAAACAAGCCGATCGACGCATTACAGTGTTTTGAAAACTCCTCTGCATAGTGTGGGCTTTCCTGTTCGATCTCTTGCGCATAAGCGCGAGGCACCACTAAAATGTTCTGACCTAACGTCTCCTGCAAAGCATTAGCCAATTGAGCGTGCGCTTCGCCTTCAGAATTAAAACAGCCATAACCTGCATCGTCGTATTCGTTAATATCATCCAACATTAACGCAATAACGCTGGCGCCATCGCTGGTTAACTGCCGCGACTTTTCCAGCAAAGCATTAAAGTCTTCTCCGTTAGGTATATGCGCGTAATTAAAATCCAAACCCGGCGCAATACCGGCAATGATATGAACCGCTCTGGTTTGCGCATACGTTGTTAGGTCGGCAAACGCTTGTCGCCATTCGTTGGAATAAGGTGTTCGCCAATATTGCCGGTGGTAAGCATCTTCTTTGGGTGCGTAAAAGTAGCTGTTAAACTGATGAGAGGCTAACTGATCAATAAGAAACTTGCGTTGTTCCCAATTTAAAAGTTTACCGTAGTAGCCTTCAATGTAACCGGTCACCGTTTTTGTGTGAAAATCCAGCATGGGATGGCTTAGCTTAATGTTGATTGAGCCGATTGGGTTTTCGCCCACCAGGCACCGGCATCAAAATTTGGGCAGGTTTTTTCGGTATACGAAAAATCGCAATGGCCACAAACAACAGCTTTGGGGTAAGTTTGGTGCCACTGCGATAACACTGTTTCCAAAGAGCGCATTTGCGCATCAGTGAATTCGGATCGGCCAATCAGACAGACACCAAGGCTTTTGTCGTTAAAGCCGTACACATGCGCACCAATCCAACAATCTGGTCTGCCATGCTCAATAGTGCCGTCTCGCTTTATAACGCGATGATAACCAATGCCATGCCAGCCAAAGCCTAAGTGCATGGCGTGAATATCTCTGGCGCTGACATCTTCATCATCTGCTGAGTCTGAGCAGTGAACGACCAAATATTCTATGTTAGCGGCTTCGAGCATTTCCCACCGGTTCCTCAAAGGTTACTATTGCTAT
>CALDTX010000191.1 GCA_937923565.1 uncultured Granulosicoccaceae bacterium
ACCAGCAAGTGCAAACGGAATCGACGTTAAAACCCAAGCAGACATACGACCTTCTGCCGAAAGACTTCGCAGCTTTCTCTGCAACTTGAATCGTCCTCGCAGCACATCGGCAACCTTTTCAAGAATTTCGGCAAGTGCACCACCGCTTTCTTGCTGAATAAGCACTGCTGTAATCAAAGTTTGCAGACTAACGCTGGGAACACGTTCCAACACAGCATTAAACGCAACTTTTGAAGGCATGCCAAAATTCATGTCAGAAAAAACCCGTCCAAACTCCTCGGCCAAAGGGTCGTCCATCTCTTCACTGACAAATTTCAACGTTTCATTAAATGGATGACCAACCTTTAGCGCTCTCGACATCACGTTAAGTGCCTCAGGTAGTTGCGCTTCAAACAAGTTCAAGCGACGTTTCGCGAGCAAACACAATCGGTAGTACGGAAAAAACAAACAAATCACACCAGCCGCTAACGCGTACAACGCCGATTGCGATAACGTGTAAACAAGAAATCCAGCACCAGCCCCTACCAAAAACGACATGGTTATAATTTTTTTGACTGTATCTTTTCGTCCGGCATGCCTGATTTTAGAATTGATGCGTCGGTAAATGACGTCACCAATAAATCCAGGTTCTTCCGTCTCGGAGGCCGACTGATAACCATCTCGAACCAGTGACACTTCTTCGTCAAGTGGTTTTAGCGACTTACGTAATTGATTCCGAACTTTGCGCCCGGTTTGCGCATTGGCGCTGACCGTCGGAATGATGATCGCTAAAGAGATCAAAAACACGACGCCAAAAATCATTCCGGCAAAAATGAGTGCCTGTGATGAGCTCATCAGGCTGCGTCCAATCCAATAGACTTGGGTTTATACAACGAAGTCGAAATATCCGAACCACGTTTTTTCAGTTTTTCATGAAAATTCGGCACCACACCAGTAGCGCTAAAGTAACCGGTTACATCACCAACCTCATCCAAACCGGTTCGATTAAAAGCGAATATCTCACTCATGGTGATAATATCGCCCTCCATACCCTGCACTTCTGTCAAACTCGTTATCCGACGTTTACCATCCTCCATGCGTTCAAGCTGCAAAATAACATCTACCGCTGACGCTATTTGCGATCGCATTGCACTCATAGGCAATTGTAAGCCCGCCATGCTGATCATATTTTCTAGTCGGCTAATCGCATCTCGTGGTGTGTTCGCATGCAACGTGGCTAGAGAACCATCGTGCCCTGTATTCATCGCCTGTAACATGTCGAGTGCTTCACCGCCTCGCACCTCACCGATAATGACTCGATCGGGGCGCATACGCAGCGAATTCTTCACTAATTCTCTTTGCGAGATTTCGCCCTTACCTTCTATATTCTCTGGCCGTGTTTCCAGTCGAACCACATGGGGTTGCTGAAGTTGTAATTCAGCTGAGTCTTCTATAGTGATAATACGTTCAGTGCTGCCAATGTAGCCTGATAGTATATTGAGAATGGTGGTCTTACCTGTGCCAGTACCACCTGAAACAATGATATTTAATTGTGCCTTTACAATAGCGCCAAGAACTTCAGACATCGCATCGTTAATACTCCCAATATTAATTAGATCATTCATCGAGAGCTTATCTCGAATGAAGCGCCGAATAGACATGGCCGGGCCATCCAATGCCAACGGCGGAATAATTGCGTTAACACGTGAACCATCTGATAGACGAGCATCTACCATAGGCGAAGATTCATCAACACGCCGGCCTACATGGGAAACAATACGATCGATGATGGTTAAGAGATGATCATCATCACGGAATTTAACGTTAGTTTCTACCAGTTTACCTTTTCTTTCTACGTACACTGAATCGAAACGATTGACCAAAATATCCGAAACAGTGGGATCTTCCAGTAAAGGCTCAAGCGGGCCATGCCCGAGAATTTCATTTTCTACACCTCTAACCACCAATTGTCTTGTACTGGCTGATAAAGGTGCATTGGCTTCATTGAGCAGCTTAGTGGCAGCTTCGCGAATTTGCGAGCGGGCTTTATCAGCCGGCATGTTGATCACTCGCGAAAGATCAAGCGCCGTAAGCAATGCTTCATGGATTTTCTTAATCCATTCGTTATCTACAGCCTCACCATTTTCGCTAAAGCGCACAACGGACGACTCAACAGGCTTATGCCCATCAGCAGCTGCAGTAGACGTATCTACCTTCTTTGCCGGACGTAAATTGGATAAGTGATTTTTATTCATAGCATGTTCAAGCAGCTTTGTTGCCAGTACCACGATCAATAGAGAACAAGGATCGTTTACTATTAGCATCAATGGAGTTGGGCCAAATTTCTTGACTTAGGTCCACGAGCGCTTTTGTTACAGGTGCCGACTTCCAACGATCGGTAAACGCAATCGCATTTTCAGAGGCCGATTTCACGCGTTTATAGTCATTGGGTATCTGAAAAATACGATAGCCTTGGAACGCTGCGCTAAAGTCCTGCGCACGTATTGCGTTGCGTCTTTCATAGCGATTAATAACAATGTATATCGAATCAGAACTGATTCCCTGATCCAGTAGCAGACGAATGTACTGATGCGCTATGCGCATATCCGATATTGTTTGTTGAACGATCACGCATATTTTGTGGGCTCGCTCAAGTGCGAAAAATGTTACAGGGTCGATCGCTCTGGGCAAATCGACAATGACATGCGAATACTCTGAATTGATGTGCGAGAAAAGATCACTGATCTGCTGCATATCGATGTCCCACGGTGATACAACTTGATCGGCGTAGGTTGCCAGCACGGTTGGGTTACTGCCTCTTCGACTAATACAGGCGTCCAGAATGGTAGTGTCGATCTGCTCTCCCTGAATTAGCGCATTAGCCAAACGAGTACTGGGTTTCTCGTCGTAGAAAATCGGCAGATTCCCATATTGAAAATCCAGATCGAGAGCCATCACACGTTTGTCTTCAATCGACGCCATAATGTGAGACAGATTTACCACTAAGGTCGTTGAACCTGCACCACCTTTCGGTGTAACCAATACAGTTAGATCTGCATTGGAGCCGCCTGCTATTGGTTTTTGAATTTTTGAAGCTCGTTCAATAGCCTGTGTAAGCGCTTTGGCTTCACAATTTAATTCCAGATAATCCACCGCACCAGATTTGAACGCCTGCTTAATAATGCCCGCCTCATTTTCAGGGCCAAGCACAACGACTGAGGCGTTAGATTCCGAGATTTGTTTTGCCAACGCATTGAGCATCCGCTCCCACGATTCTGGCAACGCTATAACCATAACATCCGACTTG
>CALDTX010000192.1 GCA_937923565.1 uncultured Granulosicoccaceae bacterium
TTTGTGAAAAGCCGTTCATCACTAAAACTCGAACCAACCCACACGCTTAACAATAACTGCAAGTATCGTTCACGCCAAACGCCTGATTACCGGCAGCCAAGACAGGCCCGCTTGGAATCCAATCGAACGTTGTTTTGCAACCAGCCAGCAGTAAACAGCTAACACCACCCGCATTGCAATCAGCAAATTTGCTACTGCTGCAAAAATCGACTCACCCCTGTGCATTATTAGCATATGCAAAGCGCCCTAATAGCGTGCAGACTCAGCTTAGTTAAAAATCTCTACCTAAGCGAATAAGGGCAAACAATGAGCAAAGCGAATTCTCGGCGAAATTTTCTGAAACTAAGTGCGGGCGTGTCTGTCCTTCCATTTTTGAGGTCGATGCCAGCCGTTGCAAAAGGGTCTGACACACTGGTGGTGGTTACTGGGCAAACGATTAATTCGTTGGATTTACACCGCACCGGTACCAGCCGCGCCTCCTATCAGGTGGGTGTTAACTGTTACGATCGGCTGGTGTCATTTGGTACCAAAGAAGCCGTTGGTGGTGGTTACTCTTACGACTATTCCGTGATTGAACCAGAATTAGCCGAGAGTTGGACTGTCTCAGAAGATGGTCTGGTGTTGACGTTCAAACTAAAACCCAATGCAAAATTCTGGGACGGTCGTAAAGTCACCGCATCAGATGTGAAGTGGTCTTTTGATCGTGCGGTATCCGTTGGTGGCTTCCCGACTGTACAAATGAAAGCTGGTGGTCTGGAACGCCCGGACCAGTTCGAAGCTGTTGACGATGAGACTTTTGTTATTAAGTTGGATCGACCGTCGAAGTTGACAATACCCGATCTGGCTGTACCGGTGCCATACATTATGAATTCGGTTGAAGCTATGGCCAATGCCACTGACGATGACCCATGGGCATTAGAGTATCTGCACAACACACCTGCAGGTTCTGGTGCTTTTAAAGTTGCTCGTTGGACACCCGGTGAACAACTGATTTATGAAAGAAATGATGATTGGGTTGGTGGGCCTCTACCGGCTTTAAAACGGGTTGTAGTACGCGAGGTGCCAAGCCCTGCAACCCGGCGGGCACTGGTGGAGCGAGGTGATGTACAAATGGCCTTCGGCATTCCAGACAAGGACGCCGCAGAGCTGGCTGAAACTATCGATGTTTTTTCAACGCCGGTAGAAAACTGTATTCATTGTCTATGCCCTAACTTAAACTTTGAACCCTTCCAAGATGCTAATGTTCGCAAAGCTATTGCGTATGCAATTCCCTACGACGACATTTTCCAGGCAGCCGCTTATGGACGTGGCCTACCACTTTATGGTGGAGAGGAAGCAATAAACGACATCGCATGGCCTAGAAAAACGCAGTACTACACCGATTTAGACAAGGCTAAAGAATTCATGGCCGCATCCGCCTATGCCGATGGGTTTGAAGTACCTTTGTCAATCAGTCTTGACCTGTCTTCTTGGATGGAACCCACGGCATTACTGATTCAGGAAGCACTCGGCAAGATTGGTATCACAGTTGAGATCGAAAAAATCCCAGGTGCTAACTGGCGAACCGCTGTTTTGGTTGAAAAACGTCTGCCTCTGCATTTGGAAAATTTTGGTGGTTGGCTTAACACGCCCGACTACTATTTCTTTTGGGCTTATCAACATGGCCACTTATTTAACTCATCGAACTACCATAACCCAGAGATCGAAGACCTGGTTAATGCAACACTGCACATGCCAATGCATGATCCCGACTACGAGCCCAAAATCAAACGCATGTTTGAAATAGTGCTCGACGACTTACCGCGAATCCCCCTTTACCAACCGGCTTTGAATGTAGCCGCTAATGGGGCTGAAGGGTATGAGTTTTGGTTTCATCGTCAGCTGGACGTAAGACCGATCTCGATCACTTAAATGTCGGCTCCCGCATACCCACGTTTGCGCGCAGTTTTAATGCGCTGCGCGCAGACGATTCCGGTCGTTATAGGTGTTGTTATTATCAGCTTCCTGCTAACGCGTGCACTACCGGGAGACCCAGCCGTTTATTTTGCAGGCGTTGCAGCCGATGCAGCCTCGATAGAAGAGACTCGTATCGCGATGGGGTTAGATAAACCACTGATCGAACAATTTACCATCTATGTTGGCAATCTATTACAAGGTGACCTTGGGCAATCATTAACCAGTGGCAGACCCGTGGCAACGGACTTGGCAAATCGATTGCCCGCATCACTGGAACTGACACTAACTGCCCTGCTTCTCGCTTGTGTAATCGCCATACCGTTGGGTATTCTCGCCGCTACGGGTCAAGGAACTTGGATTGATCATGTGTGCCGAGTGGTGGTAACAGCAGGCGTGTCTTTACCCACTTTTTTCACGGGTATTCTACTCATTTATATTTTCTACTACTTACTCGGTATTGCTCCACCGCCGCTTGGCAGACTCGATTTTATCTACCTCGATCCTGACCACGTTACAGGCTTCTACTTAATAGACGCCGCTTTAATGGGGGATTGGGAAACATGGCGTGGCGCATTAAAGCAACTGATTCTACCAGCAGTGACACTGGCGCTATTTACCCTTGCCCCTATAGCGCGTATGACACGCGCTGCCATGTTAGCAGCACTATCATCAGACTACATTCGTACAGCACGTGCCGCAGGTTTAACTAATCGAAAAGTACTGTACGGGTACGCGTTTCGCAATGCCTTGTTGCCCGTTGTTACAACCCTGGGCATGGTGTTCTCATTCGCACTGGGCGCTAACGTCTTGGTTGAAAAAGTATTTGCTTGGCCCGGTATAGGCTCATACGCTGTTGAGGCACTGGTTGTTTCCGACTACGCCGCAGTCCAAGGCTTTGTGCTTGCAATGGCCTTACTGTTCGTCTTGCTTAACCTGCTGATTGATTTAGCTTACACCGCTATCGACCCAAGAATTAAGTTCACCGCAAATGACTGACTTACCGTTAAAGTCCGCACCCAAAGCCAGCGGCAAGCTACTGAGCTCTGGTAATCAGCAGAGTTTCGAACACCTATTATACGTGCTGCGTGGTAACCCGGTTACGCTGCTCGCGTTTTCAATGTTCGCGTTTTTAATCTTTTGTGCAGTGTTGGGCCCTTCGATTGTGCCTTATAACCCGCTCGAAACCAATGCTGCCAATACGTTGCAACCTCCGTCGTGGGCACACTGGTTTGGTACCGACAACGTTGGCCGTGATGTTTTTAGCCGAGTCATTGTGGCAACACGGCTTGACCTCTCTATCTCCGTTGCAGCTGTGGCTATGTCTTTTGTTGTGGGGTCGATACTCGGTGCTATCGCAGGTTTTTGGGGTGGTTGGCTTGATACTATTTTAAGCCGCATCCTTGACACGATTATGGCCTTTCCGTTATTCGTTTTAGCAATGGGCATCGTTGCAGCCCTCGGCAATACAATAGAAAACATCATCTACGCTACGGCCATTATTAACATGCCTTTTTATGCTCGCCTCGTTCGGGCCGAGGTTAACATTCGACGCGATGCAGGCTTTGTGCGCGCCGCAAAACTGTCTGGTAATTCCGATATTCGCGTGTTGGCCATGCATATTTTTCCGAACGCATTGCCACCGATGATGGTGCAGGTGTCGCTCAATCTGGGCTGGGCTATTCTTAACGCTGCAGGTTTGTCGTTTATTGGCTTAGGCGTTCGTCCACCCACACCTGAATGGGGAATCATGGTGGCTGAAGGCGCAAACTTTATTGTTTCAGGCGAATGGTGGTTAGCGGTTTTTCCAGGACTTTGGTTAATGATGGCTGTGTTCACGTTTAATTTGTTAGGCGACGGATTACGCGACATCGTCGACCCACGCAAGAGAACCTGAACCATGCTGAGTGTTGATAGCCTTGCTGTTTCGTTCCAGACGCGCCGAGGAGAAGTTGAAGCGGTACGCGGTATCAGCTTTGAACTGGCTAAGGGCGAAATCCTTGGCATAGTTGGAGAAAGTGGATCTGGAAAATCAGTCACCTCCTATGCACTCATGCGAATATTAGATGCAGGCGGAGTGATAAAAACCGGCGAGCTAAGTTATAGCGGTGTGGACTTACGCAGAGCAACTGAGCCTGCTATGCGCGATATTCGCGGTCGAGAAATTTCCATGATTTTTCAAAACCCTCGTGCAGCGCTTAACCCCATCCGAAAAGTTGGACACCAGATCGAAGATGTTTTGCGTCAGCATTCGATTGCCACCGGCCAAAACGCACGCAACAAAGCCATTGAAGCACTGGAGGCAGTACGCATAAGTGATGCAACAGCACGTTATGACGCCTACCCGTTCGAACTCTCTGGCGGCATGTGTCAACGCGTTGTTTGTGCAATAGCTTTAGCTTGCGACCCTAAACTGCTTATAGCTGATGAACCCA
>CALDTX010000193.1 GCA_937923565.1 uncultured Granulosicoccaceae bacterium
TAAGCGTGTACTGGTGCGATCCAATATCAGCGCTAACATTTCGAGTTCCTGGTCTTCAGTTGGTGCGCTGCCAGTGGTGGTGTCTTTACCCATCTTAAAGAGTTTTCGTACCGGCCAAGTTACGAGGTTACGGGTTGTAGAAAGCGCGCCTGCCAAGCCTGGAATCTCTAAAAAAGTGAGTAATTCGGCAACGGCCTTATTAAACGTTGCATACTTTTGCGGATTATCCAAATACCGACTAACGTACAGCGCTTTAGCGTCCTGAATACTTTGATCAACGGTTTCTGTCCAACTTTTTTGCGCCTGACTTTCAGCAAGCAATGGTTCTATCCATTTGCTCCATTGGGATTCAATATAGTTATAAGCGTATTTTTCCTGAGAGGCGCGATTACTGTTGGTTATCGATTGTACGAGTAGAGCAGCGATTTCTTGGCGCTTCTTGTCACCTATGTCAATGGTGTTTTCAGTGGCTTGTTTGTTTTCACTGCTTTGTTTGATAAAGGGTATCGACAACAAAGCCGGCGCTGTATCGTTAAACGTTTCTTCATAGCGTTTGGTTAACGAATTGAATACGGTGGCTTCATCGCGTTCATCGAGTTTGTTAATACACACAAAAAGTGGTTTGCCTAATGAGCGGAGTAACTCAAGCATGTTCCAAACGGTTTTATCAGCGTATTTATCTTTACTGACCATAAGAATTAAAACGTCGGCTACGGCCGCCGCTTGTAGCACAGCGTTGCGATAGCCAGCGGAATCTACGGAGTCGAAATCGGGGGAGTCCCAAACCACGCCTTTGTCAATTAAAGCATTGGCACCGGTTTGCGTGCTCTGCAAAACAAACTGATTTAAATTGTCGTGATCCAGCTGGTCGAAGGTTACACGTTCGTGTGGTAACAGCAGAGTTTCAATAGCTTGTAATTCGTGTTCTTCACAATTTTGTGCAAAACCTTGTGCGTGTACGGTGTAGCCAGCCAAGGAGCTTATTCCGGCTTGGTTTGTATCGAGAATAAGATTGCACAAGGTGCTTTTGCCCGCTTGTGTGGGCCCCAGAATAACAATTTGGGTTGGGTGTTCTGGTGCTGATTTATTGAGCGCTAGTTTATCGAGCGTTGCATCGGCCAATCTCAGCGTATTGAAATTTTCAATCAGCGATGGGTCTATTTTGCTTGCGTTATTGGTAACGCGTTGATACCGCTGCAGTAGGTTGCTGAGTTGTTGGTTCATGCGATCAATTTATAACGGCCAAGCATAATCAATGGCGACGCCGAGGAAAATCGCAAGACCCACCCAGTGATTGTTTAGAAATGCCTCGTAGCATTTGTGTGGATCTCGGTGTTGGCAACTGATCAATTGTTTGCATATCAATACGATAGCCACTAAAAGCCCGATGTAATAAACCAGCCCTAACTCTGCCCAATAGCCAGCCAATCCCATGCAGAGAATCATGCAACCCTGAAGAATGCCAACGGCCAGTAAGTCGTAACGGCCAAATAGTATGGCGGTGGATTTCACGCCTATCTTGATATCAAATTCTCTGTCGGTCATGGCGTAGAGTGTGTCGTAGGCCATAGCCCAAATCAGCGCTGCGAAAAATATTAACCAGGCCATGGGGGGGACTGCATTGGTTTGTGCGGCAAACGCCATAGGCACCGCAAACGCAAACGCAGCCCCAAGGAACGCCTGAGGCCAAAACGTGAAGCGTTTTGAGAACGGATAGATGGAGGCCAGAATTAACGCACCGAACGACATCACAATGGTGAGTTGATTAGTCAGCAAAACCAAGAAAAACGCCAACAACATAAGCGCGGCTGCGGCCACTAAGGCCTCTTTTGCGCTCAACGCGCCGGTGGCTAGTGGGCGGTTGGCCGTTCGTGAAACATGCGCATCGATGTGCCGGTCTGCGTAGTCATTGATGGCACAACCGGCCGAGCGTGTGAGCACTGTGCCCAGCAGGAATATCACTAAGGTGTCGATATTCGGTATGCCGGCGGCGGCCATCCAGAACGCCCACAGCATAGGCCACATCAGTAGGTAGATACCGATCGGACGATTTATTCTTGTCAATGAAACAAAATGCGGAAGCTTTTGCCTTAGAGGGTAAGAAATCATCTTTTCCCGTATAAAAATTCAAGTTCGACAAGCGTATAGTATCTGCTTTGGCCAGTAGTTACTGAAACTGCCTGAAATTGACATCATATTTAATACACGAAGCGGTTTGCACAACGGAACAATTATGGAATACGACTACGATTTAATCAGCATTGGTGGTGGCAGTGGCGGTTTGGCAGTGTCTAACAGAGCCTCAAGCTATGGTGCTCGCTGCATGATTATTGAGCGCGACCCGGTTATGGGTGGTACCTGTGTTAATCGTGGTTGCGTGCCGAAAAAGGCTATGTGGTATGGCGCGTCAATGGCTCACTCGCTGCGCGATGCAAAAGCCTATGGTTTTGACGTGAGTGCCTCAGCGTTTGATTGGGCAGGCTTTGTGTCCAAGCGTGAACACTATATCGATAACATCAACAAGTTTTATGTTGGCATGCTGGATCGGGCAAACATCACCGCAGTTTATGGTGAAGCCACCTTAAGCGGACCAAACACAGTCGACGTTAATGGCAAAAGCTACACAGCCGAACGCATCGTATTAGCGCCTGGTGGTAATCCGGTTGTGCCCGATATTCCGGGTGCAGAACTGGCAATAACGTCCGATGGATTTTTTGAATTAGAACGGCAGCCGGAGAAGGTTTTGGTGCTGGGTGCCGGTTATATTGCTGTAGAGCTTGCCGGTATGCTTCAGGCGCTTGGATCGTCCGTTACCTTGGGTGTACGCACCGACCGTTTCCTCCGAGCGTTCGAACCCGAATTATTCGACAACCTGTCTGCCGCGATGACGGCCGACGGGGTTACTTTGCAAACCCAATTCTCAGCCAGTGCCATTGAAGAAGTGGATGGTCGCTTGCGCGTCAGCGCTGAGTCCGGTGTTTCTATTGACGGCTTCGATGCAGTTATTTTTGCAATTGGCCGAAAGCCCGACACACAAAATTTAGGCCTTGAGAAAGCAGGCTTGCAATCTGACAACAGAGGCTACATTGACGTGGATAAATTTCAACAAACCAATGTGCCCAGTATTTATGCCTTAGGCGATGTAACCGGGCAGGCTGAGTTAACGCCTGTGGCAATCGCAGCTGGTCGGCGTATGGCAGATCGTTTGTACAACGGGCAAACAGATCGGCACCTAAACTACGACACCATTGCTACGGTCGTTTTTAGTCATCCTCCCATTGCAACAATCGGCTTAACCGAAGCACAAGCACGGGAAGCCTATGGGGATGGTGTAAAAGTGTATCAAACCAGTTTTACGCCAATGTACATGTCGTTTACCGACCACAAAGTAAAAACCTACATGAAGCTCATTGTTACAGGAGACAACGAAAAAATTGTGGGTTGTCATATGATTGGTAAAGATGTCGATGAAATGATGCAAGGTTTTGCTGTTGCGATTTCGATGGGCGCTACAAAGTCTCAGTTTGACGACAC
>CALDTX010000194.1 GCA_937923565.1 uncultured Granulosicoccaceae bacterium
GTTAGCTACTGCTGGGTATTTCCATATGACGCGCAACTTAATGCGTGTCGTTTGGTTAGTGCCTTATCTTTTTGGTGCGTCGCCTGCAATATGCCAAACCTTCTTGCCCTCTGGTGCCGACTCCGATCTTGAAACCTATAACCGCACAACCCGATACGCACCGTTTGGTACGTCGTTGCGAATGGGCGAAATCGGATACCGTTATAAAGAAGATGCACCCATTGATCTCTCAGTTAGACATGACCGTTTCGAACATTATCTGCAAGACATATTTGCACACGTGACCACTGATCATCCTGCTTACAAAGAGATGGGCGTTAAAAATGCGGAAGGTGTCTATCAGCAACTTAACGCTAAAAAACTGCAAATTGAAAATGAGTATTACAGTAGTGTGCGACCGAAACAAATAGCCACGAAAGGTGAGATGCCAATCATTGCGCTAAAAAAACGCGGCGTGCGTTACTTAGAATTACGTTCTGTCGATGTCAGTATTCTTGATGCGCCCGGATTAAATTTAGAGCAGGTTGCGATGCTCGAAATGCTGATGCTTTTTGCTTGGCT
This sequence comes from uncultured Granulosicoccaceae bacterium, assembly GCA_937923565.1. Classification (GTDB taxonomy): domain Bacteria; phylum Pseudomonadota; class Gammaproteobacteria; order Granulosicoccales; family Granulosicoccaceae; genus Granulosicoccus. The sequence continues at coordinate 562 of CALDTX010000194.1, forward strand.
GGGCGATAACTCACCGTTAGCTCCCGAAGAGATGCAAGCCAATAAGCGCAACGTTTACGCGGTTGCACACCGTGGTCGTGAACCGAACCTGATGCTGCAAGGTCCGGGTGGAAACATTACACTTAAAGCCTGGGCTTCGGAGATATTAGACGTTTTACAGCCCATCGCACAATGGCTGGACAACGATAACGACGATGATCTTTACACGCGTAGTTTGCAGTTGCAAATGGATAAAGTAGAAGACCCATCGTTAACCCCATCTGCTCAGGTGATAGAACGTATGTTTGACAGCGGCTCGTTTTACAACATGGTGATGGAAGATTCTTTCGTGCAAAGTGAGCAGCTCATGAATATGCCGGTTAACAAAGCATTAGAGGTAGAGCTGGAGAAACTGGTAAAAAGCTCCTTAGACTCACAGGTGCAAGCCGAAAAAAATGCCAGTCCAAATTTTGATGCATTTTTAGAAAACTATTTCTCCCAGCTTGACCCTTACCGCAGTTAGGATGAATAAAACTAAGCCAATGAATCCTTTCGTAAAGCATTTAGCCACTCAAGAGCAAACGGTGGGCGCCGTGGTTTTGGCCGGTGGTTTAGCCCGTCGCATGGGTGGTCAGGATAAGGGGCTTATACCATTGGCAAATCGACCCATGGCGGCTTGGGTTGTCACCGCTATAAAACCCAGCGTGAGCAAGTTGATTATCAATGCCAATAGGAACCAAGACGCGTATGCAAAATTGGGCGTAGAAGTTGTTGCTGATACGCAAGAAGGGTTCCTCGGGCCGCTGGCAGGTTTAAGTGCGGGTATTGATGCGCTGCAATGCCATTATGTTTTTATGTGCCCTTGCGACTCCCCTTTTTTAACCGCTGAGTTGCTTAATCGTCTTGGGTATGGTTGCTTGGATGCTGGAGCCGATATTGCGGTAGCTCACGACGGTTCAAGGCTGCAACCGGTTTTTTGTATGGTTAAATCGAGCCTGCGCGACAGCCTAAATACGTTTCTACAGTCGGGCGAGCGTAAAATTGATCGCTGGTTTGCGTCAGAGCACACGGTGGAAATAGACTGCAGTGATCTCAATTGCGCCTTTGAAAATATCAACACAGAAGAAGAACGTTTAGCAGCCGAAGCCGGATTATCCGATGAACATTGAAAAACAACCTTCCTGTGACGATCCATTCGATGCCTTGCTGCCGGTGGAAGAAGCACGTGAACGCTTGTTGGCAACCATAAAACCCATTACTGAAACCGTATCTGTTGGCTTGCGCGAAGCGAAAGGCCGTGTACTGGCAAACGATGTAGTCTCCCCGATTGCCGTGCCTTCTCATACCAATTCTGCTATGGATGGGTATGCGATTAACAGCCGGGATATTCCGCACAGTGGTCATGCGCAGCTAACCATAAAGGGCACTGCGTGGGCTGGTCAAGTTTTTGAAGGTGCCATCACTGATGGGGAAGCCGTGCGCATATTTACCGGCGCTGTTGTGCCCGATGGTGCCGACACTGTAGTGATTCAGGAGCACGTTAAGGTAACTGACAATACACTGACCATCGATGCTGAGGTAATTGCGGGCCGTAACGTTCGTCATGCCGGTGAAGATGTTGTCAGTGGCGATGTTGTATTAAGCGCCGGCACTCTGCTGGAGGCTGCTGAAATCGGACTATTGGCATCCTTGGGCATTGCCGAGGTTGCAGTTACCAGAAGAATTAAAGTTGCCTTTTTTTCCACCGGGGATGAATTGCGTTCGCTGGATACGCATGCAGGTAAAACTTTGCCAGCGGGTACCATTTTCGACAGTAACCGTTATTCAATGCATGCTTTGCTAGCCCAGATGGATGTCGAAGGCATCGATTTAGGTGTGGTACGCGATAACGAAGCTGATACGCGTGCCGCTTTAGAAAAGGCCGCATCCATCGCTGACGTTGTGGTGACCTCTGGTGGTATATCAGCCGGAGAAGCAGATTTTGTTACGCGGGTTTTTCATTCAATGGGCAGTGTGGCATTCTGGAAACTGGCGATGAGGCCAGGCAGACCTTTAGCTTTTGGTCAGGTGAAGGATGCTTACTTTTTTGGCTTGCCAGGCAATCCGGTTGCCGTGATGGTAACGTATTTGCAATTTGTTAAACCTGCGCTTAAACGACTCATGGGAATGCAAAAAACAGAGCCTCAAACCTTGCCAGCCATCAGCTTGTCGAAGCTACGCAAATCGAAAGGGCGGGTAGAATTTCAGCGCGGTGTTATGAGCGTAAACGATGCTGGAGAACTGTGTGTTAGCTCAACGGGCAAACAGGGAGCGGGGCGTATAAGCTCCATGACGCAGGCTAATTGCCTCATAGTTATCGACGCTGATGTTGATCTCGTAGAACCAGGCCATTCAGTCGGTGTTCAACCTTTCCATGGTTTATATTCAGGCTAGCGTTAATCAACTAATAGCGCTCAGCTAAACGTTTTTTTCTAGTAGTGCACGCTGTCGGCGTTAACGCGGATTTACCAGTGTAAATGCAATGCATCCAAGCCATGGAAATGGAAGCTGTTTCTGTACTTCGGTGTTTGTTGTAAGGTTAAATTCGGTATGCGTTTAAACAATGTGTTTAGAACAATTTGAATTTCCATTTTTGCCAGTGCAGCTCCCACACAAAAATGGATGCCGGCGCCAAGTGTTACGTGAGCTGTGTTATGGCGCAGCGCATCGAACTGCTCAGGTTGATCGAATTTTTTGGGGTCCCGATTAGCGGCTCCCAACAATAGTGCTATTTGCTCACCGCGTTTAATTTCTACCGTTTCACTGAGCCATAAATCTTCTTGAGCATAACGCGTAAACAGGTGCAGCGGCGCATCCACACGCATGAGTTCAGTCACTGTTTTTTCAGCCTGTGAAGGGTGGTTAAACAGACGGGTGTAATCGATTGCAGTAGCCTGACTTAACAAGGTAAAGACTGCATTGCCAACTTGGTGCACCGTTGCCTCATGCCCGGCGTTAAGTAGCAAAATACAAACAGAGCAAATTTCATCATCGCTTAAACCTTCATTGTTGTCGCGTAGGTTACTCAATTGCGATAACAAATCATCCTCAGGCTTTTTACGACGTTCGGCAATTAGATTTTTGAGTAGCTGCATAAATTCCAATGCGGCTTGGTTCGCTTCCTGTTCGTCCTGTGTTGATTGTGTCATGGTGTATACCTTCACCATTGCGTGTGACCAATTCAGTAAATCATTGCAATGTGAAAGCGGCACACCAATGAGTCTGGCGATCACTTGCACCGGAATGGGTGTGGCGTATTCAGCCAATAGCTCTGTCGATCGCTTGTGAATAAATTGATCGATGTGTTCATTGGCTAATTGCTCAATGGATGGAGCCAGTTGTTGAATCTGTCGATTAACAAAGGCTTTGTTAACATACTGTCTTAGGCGCGTATGCTCGGGAGGCTCTAACGCCAGCAGGGAGAACTGTTCAGCCTTGGCAAAGGCTTGCATGTGCGCTGGCGTTTGTACCTTTTGATTGGCGTCGGGAGGCAAGCGGGCGAAGCGGCGGGATTTTAGAGCTGCGTTAACTTCATTGAAATCGCTAAGGCACCACATCTTGTAGTCGTGCCAATAAACTGGACCACCGTGATCGTGCAGCTGGGCATAGAGCGCGTACGGGTTATTTGCGAAGTCGGGATCGGTCGGATTTTGCCAAAAGCTTGCGTTATCAATTTCAATCGATTTCATGGTGTTATTTTATCAATTCTGCGTTACCGCCAACTTTTCGGGCGCATTGGGCCGATATTCGGCACTTGCAACGCCGTTTTGTGACGCCATTCTCACTGGAAACGTCGCATTAATGCTGAGTGCCGGTAACCTAGTGCGTATTTTGCTTATATAGCTAGAAGCTTAAAGAACCTCAAAATGACCAGCAAATTGCTACTGGTAGAACCGTCTGCAACGATGCGCTTTGTGATCGAGAATTATGCGCAATCGTTGGGGTACTCGGTTCTGTCACACAGTGACTACCCGCACGCGTCTGATGCATTGCATCAGCAATACCGTGCCTATGGTAGCGACTTTGCCGGTGTGATACTCGGGTGGCCGGTGGTTAATTCTGCCGAAAGTGATGCGTTGTTGTCACAACTTGAAAAATCGGAATTCGCAGACTTGCCAGTCGTGGTGATGTCGACCGATATGCGCGCCGAAACTAAAGCGTGGGTTGCCAGCCGTAACAATACCTCCATTTTGGCTTGGAAAGAATATCAGGGTTTGGCGGTTACGCTAAACAGAATGCTGACGCCAGTTGCAGGTCCACAGGTGTTGGCATCGAACCGGCTGGCCAATAATGATATTCATGTGTTAATCGTTGATGATTCCATCAGTATTCGTTATGCACTCCGAGATCTGTTTCAGCTACAAGGGTATCAGGTAAAGCTAGCCAGTAACCATGATGAGGCTGTGTCGCTTACGCACCAACACATGTTTGATATTGCCGTCATTGATTTTTATCTGCAAGGAAGCACGGGCGACGAACTTACTAAATCATTGTTGGCTGACCCGGCAAGTAACCATATTACTTGCGCTATTCTCACGGGTACCTATGCCGACCATATTATCAAGCGCAGCTTAAATGCAGGTGCCGTGGAGTGCATGTTCAAGAATGAGTCCAGTGAATTGCTGATGGCTCGTATCGGTGCACTTAGTCAGTTTGTTCGCCAACGCAAACAGTTGGTTCAACAAAGGCTACGTTTGGATCAAATGATTGATGCGTTGGCGGGTGCAACGCTTGTCATCGGACACAATGAACAAATCAGCTATGCCAGTGAACAAGCTTGTAGATACCTTGGCTTCGCTAATCGTTCTCATATCATTGGCTTACATGCAGGGCAGGTGGTTGATATCGATAAGCTTCGGGCATCGCAACCGGGTAAATATCAGGCGCAATGGACAGACTCCGCGCATGGACCGGTGAATGTGGTTTATCGTCACTTACCCGAATCTCAAAACAGCGAGTTGATTATCAATTTCAGGGTTATGCCAACGGAAAAAACACCAGGCAATGAAACTCCAGCAGAGTTGCAAGCACAAGACCTCATCACAGGACTCAAATTGCACCCTGCAGCTCATGCGTTTGTCGATACCCTCATGCAGTATTCAACCCTGCAAACCAAAACACAAGAGTTTATTAGCTTGCTGGTCTTGGACGTGTTCGCGCAAACGAACGAAGAGGCGCTCGTGCCGGTTAATGAGATTGCAGGTTTGTCGTTGCACGTGGCAACTGAGCTTAAACAAGTTTATCGTCGCGAGAACCATGTAGTGCAACTCGACGAAAACCGCTATGGGTTTTTATTGCGTCACACCACCGAGCCTCAAGCTTATTTACTCACGCGAAAAATTATGCAGCTGTGTAATGCAATAAAGCCATCGGAAGATAACGTGACGTTGCGTTCAACAGGCTGTTTAATCAGCCTGTCGAATAATCGTGATCAATCTGCGTTGCAGCTATTGGAAAACAGTTTTCAGGGTATGGATGCGGTAAATGCCCGTGGCTATAATCAGGCGTTACTGCTTGATCTTAAGCGTATGCTGCCCACGTATCCAGCGAAATAACGGATCGAAAACCACTTTTCAAATTATGCGTTTAAAACGTATACCGGTAATTAAATCGCTAAATAGTTTCGCTGATGAATGTATTAATATTTGCAAAGGCACTTGCGGCGACTTCTGAACTGCGCCGTAGCCAAAGATAGGCATGACCCACACCAGGTACAACTTCTACTTCCGCTTGAACGTCAGCCTTCTGTAGTTTTTCTGCATAAGCAATTCCATCGTCGCGTAAGCGATCCAGTTCGGCCACCGATATAAATGTGGGTGGTAAGCCTTCAACGTTGTTGACAGTCAGCGGGGCTGCATACGGGCTGGGTGCCGTTTCGCCACCCATATAGGCTTTGAAGTAATACGCTAATTCGGCATCGCCTAAACCCGGTACGGCTTTGTTTTCTTCGTACGATGCTGCGTCGGTGTTATCGGTTAGGGTAGGGTAAATAAGTACCTGCAGCTTTAAATTAATTTCCTGGTTGGTGCGCGCCTTTAAGGCAACGCCTGCGGCCAAGCTGGCACCTGCGCTGTCGCCAATAATGCCCATTCTATCGGCGTCTAAATTCAACTGCTCAGCATGCTCGCGTAAATACAATAACGCATCTTCAGTATCATTTTGCGCAACCGGGTATTGATGTTCGGGTGATAAACGATAATCCACGGCTACGATGTCGCAATGGCTCTGCATGGCTAGATCGCTGGCCACTCCAGAGTGTGTATCGAGGTCGCCTACCACCCAACCGCCACCGTGCAAGAAAACGCAAACCGGTGCGGCGCTTTTACGGTTCGGATGCTGATATAACCGTGCTTTAATGTCTGCGCCATCGCGTGTTGTAATGCTGAAGTCGATGACCTTAAGTGAGCTGTCGGTCGGGTTATTTACCGCTGCACACATCTGCGCGAATCCTGCGCGCATTTGCTCTGGCGTGGGTAATTGATTGGCGTCAAGTTCAACATGTGTAGCTTCAACCCAAGCTTTAAAAGCTGGGTCCATACGTTCTGCAAGCGCTGGGGAAATTAAAGTAGTCATACTCACCTTGGCGTTTTATGTGTACAGAAGTTTAGCATCTGGAATAGTGTATGGCGTATTCCTGATTATTGGAACACGCGAATAAACCCACCTGTGCGTTGTGCCGGACTGGCAAGACTCTGGCTCGACGATACTAGTAGTGTTGTACCATCTGCGCTGAATTTCACCTGTTGTGCTAACGCAGATTTAGCAGAAATGTTAAGACTGTCGGGTAAGCTCAGGGCATGTACCCACGCTTGTTGTTCTTGGTAATAAACGCTCAAATCGGCATCATCAGTGGATTGCCAGCCAATAGCCAGATGCTGCAGATTTGCATCGGTAGCTAATCGGTACTGTGCCATCGTATCGATAGTGGCCGGTTCTCTGATGCTGGTGAGTAGCTCAAATGCGTTATCGTAAGCCTGATAATGCCAAAGCACAGGTGTTTTATCAGTAGCACCGCGCTCCCAGCCGCCGATCAGCAAGGCATCGCCATCAGCACTTGTTTGCAGTGCAATATCACTGCTAGCTTGCAACATCGATAGCGACAAACTTGCCACTGATTGCCACTGATTAGCGCTCAGCTTATAACGATCTACGATGACATCACCGTTGTTATCGCTGAGCGTAAAAAGCGTTTGCAGATCAGCCGATGCGCTGAAGGCGGGTAGTCGACTAGCCCCATTAGCTGCGAGGGGCAGGGTATGTTCCATGCGCCAACTTGACCCCGTGCGCGACAAGCTTAAAAGTGCGCTTATGCCGTTTGTGTTGTGTTCAGTTTGCGTTGTTGACTCTTGCAAAGAAACCAACAATTGTTCGCCGTTTTCAGCTAGCTGGATGTTAATCGCGTTCGATGAAAAGTGAGCTGAGAGTAGCGCCTGTTGAGATAATTGAAAAGGATTTAACTGAGCTGTTTGAATCCAGTTTTCACCCAGACGATCAAAAACGACTAGCACTGCTCCATCAGTATTGTTAACGCCCGCTACTGCCAGTGTATCCCCACTGCTGGATAAGCTCATTGAAACACTCTCGAACGAAGCAGCCCGTAAGTGACTTAGTTCGTTAGTGTACAGTGGAATCTGGCTAGCGTTTATCCATCCGTGAGGCAGCTCGAAATGCATGTGAACCTGACTGGCTCCGGGTACTAAGCTTGCCAATACATTGCCGGATGCATTGATGGCCATACTGTGCGCATAGTTATCGCTTGCGCTATTCGATTCCGCCTGCACGGTATCAATGGTCGATGCCAACAAAGTTATGACAGGCACAGATTCAGAGCTGGTGCATTGATCATTGCTGCTGCAAATTTGTACGCGGTATTGCATATCGTGCCAAGCAAGCTCGTGGCTGCTTATTGGCAACTGATAGGGGCTATCAATATTGCTTAACTGATCGGCTATTAGAGTTTCGATGCCACTGCGCCGGTTGTAGGCAATGAGTGAAGCGGTTTGATCAGTCGACTGATTATTCCAGGAAAATTCTAAATGCCGATGAAAGCTTGCAATGTTAAGCGTGGGAGCTTTAGGTGCCTCTAAGCCATCGTTATTAAGAATAGCGGCACTGTTTTGGTCGTCGTTGTAGCTGCCGTCTACGGTTTGCGATGCAGTTTGGTCGTCGTTCGAAACTGATGAACCCGGTGCTGAACCGTTGGAGTTACAAGCACTCAACAGGGCAGTGCAAACCAGAAATAACCATCTGCAGGGGTGTGAAAACATGGCCAAGTTCCCGCGCGGCGCGTCGTAAAAATTAAAGTGGGCGCTGGCGTTAATCGGCTACGCCAAGGATTTCGGTTTGAGCCGTCTAGAATGATGTTCCGATAATTGCCAGCACCCACCAATGCGGTTGCAATAATTGATCCCGAACAGTGATTCAGAACAGTGAATAGCTATTCCGGGGATTCGGGAGCCGTGGAGATCGGGGTTTTTAATGCATCAATGGCTTGCTGAATGCCATCAGCGCTCAGGTTGAACATGCGGCCTTTCATCAGCTCTTTGGTTATTCGGATGGAGGGTGTGGTGTCCCAGTAATCAGGTTTCTCCGGGTTTAGCCAAACGCAATTGGCGAAGTGCTGTTGCAGCCGGTACAACCATTTTGCACCGGATTCTTCGTTCCAGTGCTCAACACTACCGCCTGGCACAGCAATTTCGTATGGGCTCATGGTGGCATCGCCCACTAAAATGAGTTTGTACTGTTTGCCGTAAGTGTTAATCAGCGATGGTAGCGACAAGGTTTCCGTATGGCGTCGGCTGTTATTTCGCCAGACTTTTTCATAGATAAAATTATGGAAGTAGTAGTGCTCAAGGTGCTTAAATTCGCTACGTGCTGCTGAAAAAAGTTTTTCGCACAGTGCCGCGTGGTAATCCATTGAACCACCGACGTCGAGCAACAACAGCACGTTAACGGCATTGCGCCTTTCTGCCTGCATTTTTAATTCGAGTAAACCGGCGTTGTTAGCAGTGGCCTGAATGGTGCCGTCCAGGTCGAGTTTGTCGGGTCGGCCATCACGGGTGAGTTTGCGCAAACTGCGCAAGGCTAGTTTAAAGTTGCGTGTGCCAAGCTCTCTGCTGGAATCGAAATCACGGTAGCGGCGTTGTTCCCATACTTTTACAGCTCTTTTCCCTGAACCCGGTCCGCCAATGCGAACACCTTCAGGGTTAAAGCCTGAGTGGCCGAATGGCGAGGTGCCTCTTGTGCCAATCCACTTGCTGCCACCGTGGTGTTCTTCGTCTTGCTCTTCCATGCGCTTGCGTAAGGTTTCCATCAGTTTATCGAATCCACCCAAGGCTTCAACCTGTTCCATTTGCTCTTTTGTTAACGCATCTTTATTAGCAAGCTTCAACCATTCATCGGGTATGCCATCGAATTGCAGATCGAATGTTTGTTCGCGACCTTCCCAATAGGCTTGAAAAATAGTGTCGAATCGATCGAACAGCGATTCGTCTTTAATCAGGCACATGCGCGAAAACTGATAAAAGTTGTTTAAACTGAATGTACCAACATTGCGGGACAAACCCTGAACCAGCGTAAGGTATTCAGTAGTTGATATGGGCAAACCACCTTTACGCAAAGCACTGAAAAAGTCGAGCAGCATCTACGTTATCGCTGGCGCTGTTTGTGTAGGAATATAAGCCGTTCAAACAAATGAACGTCTTGCTCGTTTTTCAGTAAAGCACCATGCATTCGAGGTAATACGGTACGTAGTTCGTTGGCCGCTAGAGCTTCTGCGGGTAAATCGTCGGCAATTAACAGCTTTAGCCAATCAAGTAGTTCAGAGGTGGAGGGCTTCTTCTTGAGTCCGGGTAGTTCCCGAAGGTCAAAAAAGACTTCCAGTGCCGATTGGATAAGGTCTTTTTTCACGTTAGGGTAGTGCGCATCAACGATCTTCTGCATGGTGTCTTTGTCGGGAAATTCAATGTAGTGAAAAAAGCAGCGCCGTAGAAAAGCATCGGGTAGTTCTTTTTCATTGTTGCTGGTGATAATGACGAGTGGTCGGTGTTTGGCACTGATCGTTTCTCTGGTTTCATACACATCGAACGACATACGATCCAATTCTTGCAGTAAGTCGTTTGGAAATTCAATGTCGGCCTTGTCTATTTCATCGATAAGTACAACGGCGCGCTCGTCGCACGTAAAAGCGTCCCAAAGCACGCCATGCAAAATATAATTGGAAATGTCATTGACGCTGTCTTCGCCCAGCTGCGAGTCGCGTAAACGTGAAACGGCGTCATATTCGTAGAGCCCTTGATGCGCTCGCGTTGTTGACTTTATGTGCCATTGAAATAACGGAGCATTTAGCTTGGAGGCTATTTCCAAGGCCAATTGCGTTTTTCCGGTACCTGGCTCGCCTTTAACCAGCAAGGGGCGTTCAAGCGTGAGTGCTGCGTCAACAGCCTGTTGCAGTTCGTCGGTAATGATGTAGTCAGACATGGGATAGGTTGTCTTGATAATTGTTTATTTAATGACTGTTTGTAGGAAATTATTTCAGCGAACCAACATTGGTCCAACGTCGGCTCCTCCAAGCAGGTGCATATGAACATGCATGACTTCTTGCCGACCGTGCTCGCCGCAGTTGATAATCAAGCGATAGCCATCGGCACTGATGCCCTCCTGATCAGCCAGTTTGCTGGCCACCCGCAACATGCGGCCCAATATCGGCTCATGCTCGTCACTAAATTCGCAAGCAGTTGGAATATGGACGTTGGGCACAATAAGTATATGTGTTGGACGCGCAGGATTGATATCGCGAAACGCGGTAACAAGGTCGTCCTGATAGAGCATGTCTGATGGAATTTCTTTACGAATAATCTTACTGAAAACGGTTTCTTCGAGCACGTGTTTATCCTTTTTTTCACTGAGTTGAAGCAGTGCAACGCCGATTAATTGGAGCCTAGCATACTCAGTTTGTATCGAATATACGTTGCTTGCCCTTAATCGGCTCTGAGGCTGTTGTACAATAATAGCTGTTTTGAGCCAGGGCATTTGCCCACTAAGGAATTCTATGGGAAACCGACTTTCTAAAATATACACTCGTACTGGTGACGATGGTACTACTGGGCTGGGTGATGGCAGTCGAACCGATAAAGACGGCATGCGGGTTAGTGCTTATGGCACCACCGATGAGCTTAATAGTGTTATCGGTATGTTGTTAACGCATAACATGCCTGATGATGTACGTGTTGTGCTAGACGAAATTCAGCACCATTTGTTCGATTTGGGCGGTGAACTGTGCATTCCTGGTCACCAGGCAATCACAGAACAGCACGTCACTTGGTTAGAACAAAGGCTCGATAAATTCAACGAGGATCTACCTCCACTAAAAGACTTTATCCTACCCGGTGGCTCTCCAGCGGCTGCCACGTGCCATCTTGGCCGAACCGTTTGCAGAAGGGCAGAGCGAATCATTGTGTCATTGCAGCGCGTTGAAACAGTGCCGCCATACAGCATGAAATATTTGAACCGGCTATCCGATTTACTGTTTGTAATTGCCCGTGTTTTGGCGCGAGCCGATGGTGGTAAAGAAGTTTTATGGGAAAAAGCCAAAGCACCGTTGCAATTGGACTAAGCTGCGCATCAATTTAGGTGCCACTGCGTACCAAATAAGATGCCACAACCAAGGGGTAAATATGAATCTTAGAGATCAAAAGCGTGCCGATTACGCTTGGTCAATCGTTATGCCCACGCGCTGGATTGATAACGATCGCTATGGCCACATGAACAATGCGGTTTATTACAGCGTTTTTGAAAATGCGGTGATGTCGTATATGGAGGTTGAAAATAAGCTGAACCCCAACACGGGGAGTGTGCGCTGTTTCACAGTTGAAAACGGTTGTCAGTATCATGCCGCCGTTCGCTATCCGGAGGTGTTAGAGTGCGCTCTCCGCGTCGCACGCATAGGTAATTCCAGTGTGCGATATGAACTTGGTATTTTCGCTCAAGGGCAGGAAAATGTGTGCGCTACCGGCTTCATTGCCGACGTGTTTGTCGATGCACAAACTGAGCGACCAACTTCCATTCCGAAAGAATTTCGCGATGCGTTTGCACCACTGATGAAAGTGGGTTCAGGTTAGTTGAAAAATGCCGATCAGTAGAATGTTGTAGGAATGTAAATCAAGGCATGCAGAATCAGACCGACCATATTGGCAATGCCACCGTTCTTCGGTTGGCGTTGTTGTGTATTACGAGTATCTGCGCGGCGGGTGTTTTAGCTAAAACGCCAGCAGTTCAGGACTACGTTACTCATTTATCCAATAATCCGGCTTTGAGTACTGGTGCACAACTTGACGCACTTGTTAAAGCTTCAGCTCATCATAATAACTCCCCCGAATTTATTAGTTTCCTAAAAACGCACAATGATCTAGACGGCACGGCACCGTATCCGTCTCTACGAGCTCGCAGTGAACAGACACAAGCATTGCAACTTAATCCAAGTTCGTTTACCCAACAGATGCAGAAAAGCACATACCTTCAACCAGTGTCATTGACGTCGCCTAATGGCATCAATGCGTCCCAATGGCTGAGCGGGCAAAGCACAGTTGTGCAAACGAAAATCGACCGTCCTTTGGCAAGCCGTTTTGCCGATGTTGGTTTCCCGCATATCGAGCGCAACAAACGGAGTGCCGATAAGCAATACAAACCCTATAAACCCTTACTAATAGCCACACCAGATTCGGGTAGCCCATTGATTGCCAGTGTTCGTTGTATGGGTTTAACACCTGCGCAAGTGGCTCGCCGGGCAGAGCCCTATGAAGCTGTGATCCTGGGCTTGGCAATACGTTACCGTGTGAGCGCGAGTTTGGTGAAAGCTGTTGTATCGAAGGAGTCCTGCTTTAATCACAATGTAACCTCACCTGTTGGGGCATACGGATTAATGCAATTAATGCCTGAAACCGCTCAATGGCTGAAAGTGAAAAACTTCAAAGATCCGATTGAAAATCTGGAAGGCGGCGTACGCTATCTTGCGCAACTTAAAAAGCGCTTTAAGAGCACTGAACTTGCTTTAGCCGCGTATAACGCCGGTCCAGGTAATGTTGAGCGATATAACGGGATTCCACCGTTTGCTGAAACCGAGCGGTATGTTAAGGATGTTATGCATTTTTACCGTGGCTACGCAACAGCTACCCGTATGGCAAATCTGCAAAGTTTGGCAATTAACTAAGCCTAGGTTTTGCGCTGCCTGCCCGCATTAGCGGGTGGATTGCCTGACCCTCATCTACCTCAACTCATACCCTTCGCAATAAGCCGTTTATTCCCCCTGCAATAAGCCGTGCGTTAAGTGCTACAATTACGTGCTTGGTATCGGTTCTAACTTACCCAAAGTTTCTGTCAATCAATTCGCCATTCGGCGATGTGTAGCCAACAATGAACGCGCTGTCGATTCAAAATTTGACCAAAACCTATGCGAGTGGTGCGCAAGCGCTAAAAGGTATCGATTTATCGGTGCCCGAGGGCGACTTCTTTGCCTTACTGGGCCCCAATGGTGCTGGCAAGTCTACTGCCATCGGTATTATCAGTTCACTGGTTACTAAAACATCAGGCAAAGTCCATATTTTCGAGCACGATATCGATGTCGAGATTGAAGCGGCGAAGTCTTCCATTGGTTTGGTGCCTCAAGAATTTAACTTTAATAGCTTCGAGTCTGTGCGTAACATCGTTATGAATGTTGCAGGGTACAACGGCATTACCCGGAAGCTTGCTGCCAGTCGAACAGAATTTTATTTACGGCGTCTCGACCTCTGGGATAAACGCAATGCAGCCAGTCGGGAATTATCGGGTGGTATGAAGCGACGCTTGATGATCGCTCGGGCGCTGGTACACGAACCGAAGTTGCTAATTCTCGACGAACCTACAGCAGGCGTTGATATCGAGATTCGCCGCTCCATGTGGGACTACCTCACCGAAATTAATAACGAAAACGGCATCACGATTATATTAACCACACACTATCTAGAAGAGGCGGAAGCGCTGTGTCGCAATGTCGCAATTATCGATGGCGGTCAAATTATTGAGCAAGGGGCGGTCTCCAAGCTGTTGAATTTATCCAAGTTGGAAACCTTTGTACTCGATACTGACAAACCTGTGCAAACATTGCCTCAATTACCACCATTTACTTTTCGTAGCCGTAACGACTCAAGCCAAATTGAGGTCGATGTACCCCAAGGCCAGTCGTTAAATGGCTTGTTCGACAGCTTAAGCTCAAACGATATTGTTGTGAAAAGTATGCGCACCAAATCGAATAGGCTAGAAGAATTTTTCATGCGTTTGGTTAGCCAGAAAGACGGGGCAACGTCATGAGTGGATGGAGCTTGCAGTGGGTGGCATACACCACGATTGTGCGTCGCGAAGTCCGTCGTTTTATGCGCATCTGGGTGCAAACCATTACGCCGCCAGCGGTTAATGCCGTGCTGTACATCATCATTTTTGGAGGACTTATTGGCTCGCGGATCCGCGAGGTCAATGGGGTGCCCTATATGGATTTTTTGGTGCCGGGCATCATCATGATGGGGATTATCAGTAACTCTTATGCCAATGTGTCTTCTTCGTTTTTTAGCACCAAATTGCAGAAATATATAGAAGAAATGCTGGTATCGCCGGTTAGCAATTTAACCATCCTGTTGGGTTATGTCTCTGGTGGGGTGGCTCGTGGTATTGCCGTCGGTTTAGTTGTCAGCGCTGTAGCGTTAGTGTTTATCGACTTAAAACCGATGTTTCCTTTGATCACGCTCAGTATTGCGATACTTACGTCAGTGGTTTTTTCTATTGGTGGGTTAATTAACGCGGTTTATGCAAAGTCTTTTGATGAAGTGTCTGTGGTGCCTAATTTTGTATTAACACCGTTAACCTATTTGGGTGGCATATTTTATTCTGTTAATATGTTGCCGCCTCTAGCCGAGAAAATATCGCTGTTTAACCCCATTCTCTACATGATCAATGGTTTTCGTTTCGGCATCTTGGGCGTAAGCGACATTCCGTTATGGCAAAGTTTTGCTGTTATTATTGTTTTTATCGTCATACTGGCCACTGTGGCAATCATTTTGCTCAACCGTGGCACTGGTATTAAAACCTGACCAAATCCGTTATTCGAGTATTCAAAGAACACTATGGGCAAAGCGAATCGTAAATCAAAAACCATGGCAGATCTTGCAGATCGCCATGCGCTTTATCAGGAATCGGTACAAAACTCTGAGTTTGAACTCGATTTTATTGATGAAATTTTTAAAGAGCAACGTGGCCGACCAGCATTGTCGATGCGAGAGGATTTCTGTGGCACTGCAATAAGCGCTGTGGAGTGGGTTGAGCGAGGTAAAGACCGCACTGCAATCGCTGTCGATTTCGACGCTGAAGTGCTTGGTTGGGGCGAAAAACACAACATGTCGCGTTTAACGCCTGAACAGCGTGGCCGTCTGGAAGTGCTGGAAGCGGATGTGCTGGAAGTTGAAACAGCGAAAGTGGATGTTATCCAAGCCTATAATTTCAGCTATTGGTTCTTCCAGGAACGCGCAACCATGCTGCATTACTTTCGTCAGGTGCGTAAGGCACTGGTTGACGACGGCATACTGTTTTTAGACATTTTCGGCGGATCAGAATGCTATCAAACGCAAAAAGAGAAGCGCAAGCTCGATGGCTTTAAGTATATTTGGGAGCAAGCTGAATTTAATGCGGTAACCAATGAACTCAAATGCCACATCCATTTCCACTTTCCTGATAAATCTAAATACAAAAAAGCATTCAGCTATACATGGCGTGTTTGGGGCGCAAGAGAGTTGCGCGAAATTCTGATTGATGCTGGTTTTTCAGAAACTGTTATTTATCGCCAGAAGTTTGATCCCAAAACAGACGAGGCGCTTGACGAATACATTGCCACCGACGATGCAGAAGATTACGCATGCTGGCTCGGTTACCTAATCGCTAAGCCTTAATAGCCTTAGCGATGATACAAACGGTTGACTAACCTGTAGCAATAATGGCTTGGGTTAGTCAGCTATTCGAACGAGTGTGCGGCTAGCAGCCACTGTACTGAACGTCTAAATTAGAAATTAGACGGTAGGATCCCTAAAGTGCAGAACAACTCGCGCACCTTGCTTAAATTCGGCATCAAGCGTTAGCATACCGCCATAGGCCGTAAGTAATGCCGAAGCCGACGCCAAACCAATACCTTCACCTTCGCTCGAACTGTCCGCTCGTACACCCCTATCGAGTAGTTCAGCAATTTGATCAGGCGGGAATCCTGCGCCGTTATCTTCAATGACAATTGACTGGTTTTCAGCGTTGCTGATCACCTTGATTTTGCGCCCGCCATGTTTGCAGGCATTATCGAGTACATTGCCCAGTATTTCGTATAAATCGGTGTCGGCAATACGCACTTTAAAATCCTGTTCCAATTGCAGATCAATGTGCTCAACTTGTGGGTAAATTTTTAGTAAAGAATTTCTAAGTCGCGTAATAATCGGCGCAGGGGAGATCGGTTTGGCGAGATACGCTGGTGTGCGCATAGCGGCCCGTTGTAAGTAACGTTGTATCGTGTCTTGAATTTGAAGCGTTTCGGTTTTTATGATTTCGCCGGCAGCATCAGATACCTGATTAGTTTTGTTGTGCGGTAAATTTTTAAGCACCGATACCGGTGTTTTTAAGCTATGGGCTAAATCATCGAGCAAATGGCGGTACTGTTCGTGTCGGTTGCGTTCGCTACTGATCAACGTGTTTATGCTGTTAGCTAGGGGTTTCAGTTCACCTACAACATGTTCGCTCAAGGCCTCAGACTGACCCTTCTCAATATTCTGCAGCTCTTTACCAATGTCTCGAAGGGGCAGTAAGGCTTTGTGCAGAATCCATCGTTGGAGCAATAGCAAAAAGATAGCCGAGGCCAACAGCGTTAGCCAAAGCGTGCGGTCGAAACGTTTGAGTTGCCCGCTTAACACATCGCCGTCGGCGACCACTTGCACAAAAAACGGCAGCTCTTCATCGTTTTCTAACACCCAAACACTGCTGAGTTGCATTCGATGTGCGCGCCCCGAGCTGGTGGAGTCGATACGTTCGAATAACCATTGACCGATCGGTGTATAAGTATGTTTGGGAATATAACCGGCAGTGGATTTGGATTGCCAAATACGTTCGCCGGTGTTGGCCACTATTTCTGCGTATAAACCATTAGTGGATAGATTAAGGCGGCTCTCCGGAATTTCAGCCTCATTGACAAACAGTTGTTGGTTACTGTCGATGTCACTGGCGCCGAGAATGCCATAAATTAATCCCTTTAGCCGATCTTCCAGGGCAGTCTCTGCTCGTTGTTTAACGGAATAACTGATCGACAAACCAGTAAGCAATACGAACAACGCTAAAACAATCGCTGTCGCTTTATTCAGCCGAGCTGAAATCGTATTCACTTTGCAGTATCGTGGTTGGTTGTAGGCGCTCCTGTTTGGGAATCGCCGTCCTCGTTGTGAGCGTTTACGCCTGCGACATTGTTTTCTGGTTCGCGCAGTAGTGCTAATCGATAACCTCTCCCACGCAAAGTTTCTATCGGTTGTAAGGTTTTATCGGGGTCCAGCTTTTGTCGTAAACGACGAACAAACACTTCCAGAACATTTGGGTCGCGTTCACTTTGTTCGTCGTACAGATGATCCAGCAAATCTGCTTTGCTGATGACTTCGCCGGCTTTAACAGCAAGATAAGCAATAACGCGATACTCATAGGCGGTTAATGACACTATTTGATCGTCAACCGATACCTCTTGGGTTCGAGTGTCGATAAGGAGTCGGCCAAAACGTAACTGTGATTCTGACCAACCGCCTGAACGGCGTAGCAGTGCGCGTAGTCTGGCTTGCAGCTCTTGCATGTGAAATGGTTTTACTAAGTAGTCGTCGGCGCCAGCTTCCAAACCTTCTACTTTATCTTGCCAAGTGTCTCTAGCAGTTAATATAAGCACAGGGTAAGCGCAGTTTTTTTTGCGTAGTGTTTTTATAATTTGCAAACCATCGGTGCCGGGCAAGCCTAAATCGATAATGGCAATGTCTAAAGGCATTGTGGTTGCCAGATAGCTGCCTTCGGTACCGTTATCACTAGCATCGATCACGTAGCCTTCGGTACGTAGGGCTTCTTCTATTTGAGTTCTTAGCGTGTTGTCGTCTTCTACAATCAGTGCTCGCATGGTAAACGCCTACTTGGATAGATTGTTTATTCGGAACACCTTAACGCGACCATCTTTAAGGATTTTCACTGCAAATATTGAGTTACCGTTTTTGTCGCTGATGTTTTTAACGCTGAGTACTTTGCCACCACCAGAGCGTTCAGTGGCGATTTGAATCGCTTGCTCGCGACTGTTGGCACCGTTGTTTGCAAAATTTGGTGTAGCGCAAAAGCTAATAGCCAAACCAAGAACGAGAGCATGCTGTAAGCGTTTTATATTCATTGTGTTTTATGTGCGCCTTGTTGCAGCCATACTCTCGAGGTTTCGTTACATTGCCAACGTTATTGTCGAGCCGGTTGTATATTGACCTGCAGTTCAAGCTGTCTGCCGGGGTCGCGTTTCATTCGTGTAGTGAAGTTTTGACCTCGAAAACGATAGGTAACGTCATACGCTTTAATTTTTTGTCGGTATTCTGTGTGTACGGCTTGTTTGCATCGTTCAACTGGCTGCGTTTTAACCGTTCTAATTGGGTCTCTGTAAGACGTAGTATGACGTGAATTCCTGTGCCTTCTGACGTTAGAGTGTGCTTCGTTAGCGATGGTTGAGCCTATAATGGCACCGGCAACTGTTGCACCTCGGCGTGCGTGACGACCGCCGTGTTTACCAATCTGATTGCCAATAACGCCACCAATAATGCCGCCAACGATCACATCGCCTGCGTTGTTGCGTCGATGATTACGTTGATTAGAGTAATGTGGTCGACGATCGTGCGACTCATAAGTCACCACTTCCTGGTGCTCAATCCAACATTCTCGTTGTGGACGATCAACCTGGACTTGTCTGTAAACGGGTTCAACCCGAACAACATCGGCGAACGTTGTAAAGCGGTGCTTCAAACTTTGTTTGTGAAGTTTA
>CALDTX010000195.1 GCA_937923565.1 uncultured Granulosicoccaceae bacterium
GTTCTGCGACTACTGGGTTAATGAGTATAACTGGCGCGAACACGAAGCAAAACTCAATCGGTTTTCACATTTTAAAGCAGACGTTGACGGTATTGATTTGCATTTTATTCACGAGAAAGGCAGTGGCCCAAATCCAAGGCCTTTAATTCTAAGCCATGGCTGGCCAGGCACTATCGTTGAATTTCTGAATTTCATCGACTTACTTGCCCACCCTGAAAAGCACGGTGGGAAAATTGAGGATGCCTTCGATGTTGTCGCCCCTTCTTTACCGGGGTTTGGGTTTTCAGGAAAACCTCCCCGACCGTACGGCCCAAGAAAAATGGCAGCGCTCTTTAACAGTTTAATGACCAGCGTGCTTGGCTATGAAAACTACGTGGCGCAAGGTGGGGACTGGGGGGGCGCAATATCCACTTGGCTTGGCTATGACCATGCCCCAAGTTGTTCGGCTATCCACATTAATATCTTAACGATGAGGCACAAAGACGAACCACAGACTACAGAAGAAAAAGCATGGGCTGCCGAATTCGATAAGCAACAAATCATGCAAGATGGCTATCGCACGCAACAAGCCACGAAACCGCAAACACTCAGTTACGCAATGATGGACAGCCCTGTTGGTATCGCTGCATGGATACTGGAGAAAATGCATGGCTGGTCTGACATTAAGAATAACGATGTTGAAAGTGCGTACACCAAAGATCAGCTACTAACCAACATCATGGTCTATATCGTTACACGAACGTTTAATACGGCATCATGGATTTACTATGGCCGTCGCGAAGAAGGCGGAAGACTATTATCACCTGAAGGTAGACGTGTGGAAGTTCCGGTCGCTTGTGCCTTATTTCCAAAAGAAATGTTGGCATGGCCGCCACGAAGCTATGCAGAACGACTCTATAACATCACGCAATGGACAACCATGCCACGCGGTGGCCATTTCGCGGCCATGGAAGAACCTGAGCTGCTTATTGAAGATATCAGGAAATTCGTTCGCAGGCTCGACTGACAAATCAACCTGTTAAGCGCGGCATTTTCGCAAGACATTCAGACACAAAAACCACGCTACCCTGTTATCGCAGGGCTAAAATAGATATCGCTGGCTGAGGTGGAAAAGCTTAGTATCTAAGCTTTGTGATTACAGCCACCAATTCCATTGAAAATAATACGGAATCTATTCGCCACCATCTCCATCCGCGCCGTTATGTCCTATTGCGTTACCTCGACGTTCGGTAGGTGAAAACCATCGGGGGTTCCTGACATCTAGCTACCAATATTAACGGTCGTTGTTTCACACTCAATTAACGGAAGAATAGTGCCGTTAATCACAATACAAACAAGTCTTCGCAGCCTTGCGTAAAATTACCAGCATTGCACACCCGCATAAGCGTTAACCTACACCGATAAGTCACAAACAGCGTGCGAAATACTGAACTTTTCGGTTGTTATATAAAAAGTTAATGCAGCTTTTTGCAACTTTCGTATAGGAAAGTTGGTGTTATTAGTAATTCAAAGCACTGTTAGCTAATCAAGCTACGGTTGCTAACATTGCCGATGTTTAGTAACTAACACCTGTTTTCGCTCAACGGATGGTGCAATCAGGACAGTGCAATAAGACAACGCAAAAAAATGCCGTTACTTTTTGCAAACTTTCCAGTACAGAATACATAGATGCAAGGCAACCACCTAGCATGTGCCCCGAACCAACTCGATTTCCAGAGGCAAGTTTAATGTCAATTTTTAATCGCGTAGTACGTAAGCAATCATTATTTCTTATCGCGATAATGTTATGCCTGCCGATAAGTTCATACGCTCAGGAAACACCGCCACTGGATATTGAGCCAGAAAATCAGGGCAGCAGTTTTCGCACCGATACCTTTATTCCCGACTTCCTCGGCCCGGGTTTCATCACCTTGGGTAGCAGCAGCACGTTCAATTTCGATTTTTTCATTCCAGAAGGTGAAGAAGGCCTTTATCAGATTCAAGTGCGGCATGCATCGAATAATTCGATAACCATTTGGATAGATGGTCAAGTGATCACGCCCGCTATCCAGTTAAGCACCAGAACGCTCGGTTTCTGGTTCGATAACGAAGCGTATGTCACGCTTACACCGGGCAGCCATACCATCACGTTCGGTGGCCCCGTGTTTCTTGATACCTTCCGCATATCAAGAACACCACCAGATGCCAATCGTTTCTTATCTTACCCAACCAGCGTTAACGAAACGTTCTTTGCCGGTAGTGATGAAAACTCCCTCGCTTACTACAACACCATCGACCCAAACGGTGAACGCGCAACACTGGCAGGTTTTCGTGAAAAAAATGGCTTCTCCGTTGACGGTGTCAGCGTTTACAGTGAAACCGATCAGGCACTGAATGAAGAGCAGGAAGCGATAAACGGCACTGATTTCTCACATGCTGTGTATCAAAATATCGCCGATCTGGATTTAGGACGTAACATGTATGTGCTGAAATTCGATGACGGCAATGTTGCCTCTTATGTTCAGAATTTCGCTACCCCTGATAACGCCCTGGATAAACGGAACCTATTGGCCACGGTTGCCATGGAATACCGAGCAGATGAACGCTTAACCACTTTCTATGCTTACGATTCACGCGGCCGCCGAGTTAACAAGGTTGATTTGGATGGGCGCGGTGAAAAATATGTGCCTACATTGTGTGCCGCTTGCCACGGCGGTAAACCGAAAGACGATATTGACGGTGTTTACCAGAACGGCGGTAACATCGGGTCAAAGTGGATCGCATGGGATTTGGATAACTTTGAATTTTCCAGTCGTCGCTCACTCGCCGATCAGGAAGATCAATTTAGGTCAATGAACCAATCTGTGCTGTGTACAACACCAACGGTTTCAAATTCAGAACTCGTGCGAGGCTGGTACGGAGCCGATGCCTCCTCCAACTGCTCTAACCCACTACCCGACGTTGACTTCGACGGCGACTTCACACCAGCAGGTTGGAACGCCACACCGGAACATCGTGAGCTTTATCTGGAAGTGGTACGACCAACTTGCCGCTCTTGTCACGCGCAGCGCGGTACCTACGCAGACAATGGCTTACTGGAAAGAAAACGCGAACTGGAATTTTCAACGTTTGAACACTTCCAGTTATATAAAGATGACATTGAAGAGCATGTCTTTGATCGCGCCACGATGCCATCGGCACTCGTCACATATGAGGCCTTCTGGCGCAGTCGCGGTACTGATATCGATCAACCAGAAATTCTTGATCGTGTTCTATTCGGCGGTACAGCTCACATAAATCCTGCTGAGTCGGTGTATTCATCCGATGCTAAAGCCGTCTATGGCCCAAGACGCCAACCCGGTCGACCTATCGCCGAAGCCGCTGCAACTGAACTCGTTACTACCGGTGTGGAAGGTCGTTTAAATGCCTTACCAAGTAAGTTTGCCGCCACCACAGATTGGTCGTTGGCCACGGGTGATTCATTGGTAGACCTAACCAACAATGAAGTTGTGCAAACCATCAGCCCAACGGGTGAGCATGAAATCAAGCTCAGCGTTTCAAACCCACAGGGCACGTATACCGATTCCACAACCGTCTCAATTAAAACCGATGCTGAGCAACGTCCTTCGTCGGTGTTGTTCGACCCGGACATTAAAAACCTGCTGCAATCCAATGCCGCTGGCTTATCGTGCACGTCGTGTCACCAACCCGGTGGCCGGGCTAACACCGTATTCCACCTTTCAGAAACATCGGATTTTCTGGGCAGCTTAACGCCTGAACAGTTTGCCTATAACCAAGCATTAACGCGCGTTGACTGTCGTGACCCCGACAGCAGCTTACTGCTACGCCGCCCCACTAACTCCAATCACTTTGGTGGCGCCGTACTAACCGAAGGAGATGCAAACTGGACACTGCTGCGTCGCTGGATTGCCGAAGGGGCACCGTTCGATGAAAACCGCAGCTTTACTGAACCCGGTAGCGATTGTGGTGTTGTCATAAACGATCCGGATTACAAGCCAGTTGAAGGTCAATCCGATACAGGCATACGCGCAGAATACCCGCGTATTATTTCCATTGCAGATTCGAGTTCAAGTTCGGTTTGGGTGGAATTCGCAAACAACACCAAACAATTTGTCGATAGCGCTTGCCGACAACAGCTTGTCGATAACAATGGTATTGACGAAATTGCTTTGGCAGCATCCGTCGTGCAAGACATTCCTAATAGCGCTGGTTCATTGTCTTGTGATGCCATCGCAAACTTACCCAGACAAGATGTCAACTCTGTTCCTACACCAGTAGAGCCAGGCTTGAATTTGGAAATACGGGAATTTGCTGTTCTTCCGGATAACACCCGTGGCAATAACCTGGTGCTAAAACCTGGCATGCTGGCCTTGGCCCATACGGGCGGACGACTGTTTGTTGTTGAACAACACGAAGGGAAAATCTGGGAAATTACCAATGGTGTGGTCGGCGATGAGCCTTGGCTCGATGTTCATCAAGCATTTATCAACCAAACCGGTGAAGGAATTTCTAATCAAAATCTATTTCACGGCGGCTTGCGCTCACTTGCATTTCATCCGGACTTTGCCACCAACGGTAAAATTTACACCTCGCAAATGCGTACCCGGCCAGATAACAGGGAAGACATTAACTACTTAAGTGATACGGCTGCAATCAACGTGTTCACCGATAGCACCTTGTCTGAATTTACGGTAGATGCCGACGGTAATGTGTCAGGGCATCGAGAACTATTCCGCATCGGTTACCCAGCCGAAGATCACTTGATGAAACAGATCATGTTCAACCCTTCGGCAACGCCCGGCTCGGCAGATTATGGTCTGCTGTATATCGCGCACGGCGACGGTACCTTGGGTGACTTCTTTGGTAGTGGACAAAACGATGATGGCTTAGGCAAAATTTTACGTATCGACCCGCTTGCCAGCGGAGATGAGCCCTACACCATTCCGGGTTCTAACCCATTTAACAGTGACGAGAACTGGGAAACCGATGAAGTGTTTGC
>CALDTX010000196.1 GCA_937923565.1 uncultured Granulosicoccaceae bacterium
GGCTAACGACCATCGGCGCAAATCGGCGCCTGTCATTATTCCCAGCTCGTGCATTTTGGTTTCGGTGGCTTTACCCACACCGTAAAAACGACCAATCGGCAAGGTAGCCACAAAAGCTTCGCCATCACCGGGCAAAATGCAATAGAAGCCATTTGGCTTATCGATGTCCGACGCTATTTTCGCCAGAAATTTGTTGTACGAAACACCCGCCGACGCAACTAACTCGGTACGTTCTTTGACGATTTTTTGAATTTCTTTGGCAATACGCGTTGCAGAACCGCCCAGCAATTCGCTGTGCGTGACATCGATATAAGCTTCGTCGAGCGACAACGGCTCAACCAGGTTCGAGAATTCTCTAAATACCGCTTGTATTTGTTTCGACACCTGCTGGTACACATCGAAACGAGGTTTTACAAATGTTGCATGGGCGCAACGCCTGCCGGCTTCTGCACTCGGCATGGCAGAGCGAATACCAAACTCGCGGGCTTCGTAACTGCAAGCCGCAACAACACCGCGGCCATTGGGCTTACCACCCACAATCACCGGTAAGCCGCGCAAAGCTGGATTGTCCCGTTGTTCAACCGATGCATAAAATGCATCCATATCAATATGGATGATTTTTCGGACAGTATGTTGGTTATCCACAGGCCTTATTACTTTTCAACACGATCAAGCCTTCATGTTTAGCGCCCAATTGCTTTAGAATTAGGGAACGACGGTTTAGGTTTTTATTGAACATCATCTCCGGCAAACTGTAAACGAACAATAACCGGACCTTAAACATTGCAAACGCTCGACGGAAAACAATAATAGTGGCTGGTAACAAAGAGGTTGAACTGAAAGGCGGCATGTACACATTTATGTCGCTTAAATTACGTACCCTCGATCTCGATAGCATCGACAAACAGCTCGCCGACAAAGTTCAGCAAGCCCCCGGTTTTTTCAAAGACACGCCACTGGTTGTAGATTTGACCGAAATTGAAGCAATGAGCGATGAAAACGCTGATTTCGACACTGCAGATCTGATAAAACGCATTCAATCACATCAGTTGCAGCCAATTGTCGTCAGTGTAGACGACAAATCTTCACCGTTTGCGAGTGCAATCGCGTTACCATTGATTGAGGCAGGTACTAAACGTAAAAAACCTGTAGAAAAAGTAGACAAAACGGCGGAGACCGAAACTACAGACAAAGAACCTGATGTTGATCTGTCAACCACAGGGCAACAAGTTGAAATGGTAATAAAAGCGCCCTTACTTATTACCAAGCCGGTTCGGTCGGGTCAGCAGGTTTACGCCAGCGATACCGATTTAATCGTAATGGGGCAAATTGGCCCAGGTGCAGAAGTAATAGCAGATAATAACATCCACGTTTACGGCCCATTAAGAGGCCGGGCACTGTGCGGAGTTTCTGGCAACACAGAAACACGAATCTTTTGTCAGTCTCTGGAAGCTGAGTTAGTTTCAGTGGCGGGCAACTACCGTGTATTGGAAGAAATTCCCGAAGATTTACGCGGCAAACCCGCGCAAATTTGGCTGGACAATGACAGGCTCAGAATAGAGCCGCTGTAGTACTAATTTTATTCGGGAGTGTGAGCTTGACCAAGACTATTGTAGTGACCTCTGGCAAAGGAGGGGTCGGAAAAACAACCACCAGCGCATCAATTGCTACCGGGCTTGCCCAGCGTGGCTACAAAACTGTGGTTATCGATTTTGATGTAGGTCTTCGTAACCTCGACCTGATCATGGGTTGTGAACGACGCGTCGTCTACGATCTTGTTAACCTGGTTAATCAGGAATCGAGCTTGCATCAAACGCTGATCAAAGATAAACGCATCGACAACCTCTATATTCTGCCGGCTTCGCAAACACGCGATAAAGACGCGCTAACCATTGAAGGCATTGCGCGCGTCATGCACAAGCTGAAAAAAAGCGATTTCGACTACATTATTTGTGACTCCCCGGCAGGCATCGAAAAAGGCGCCAAAATGGCCCTGTACTTTGCCGATGAAGCGGTTATTACAACTAACCCGGAAGTCTCTTCAGTTCGCGACTCCGACCGTATACTGGGTATTCTGCAAAGTGAATCCAAACGCGCGAAAATGAACGAGGACCCAGTAAAAGAACATTTGCTGATTACTCGTTACAACCCTAACCGCGTAAAAGAAGGGCAAATGCTCAGCGTGGATGACATTGTCGATCTACTGGCAATACCACTGCTCGGCATCATTCCGGAATCGCCAACGGTGCTCGATTCCTCCAATGCCGGTAAGCCGGTTATTCTGGATCCTGTCAGTGAAGCGGGCCAGGCTTATTCAGATGCCATTGATCGACTTCTGGGTGACAGCAAGCCGCACCGATTTCTCGAAACCCAGAAAAAAGGGTTTCTCAAACGTATATTTGGATAGGCGTTATGGGAATTTTTGATTTTTTCCGTTCGCGTAGCGAAGATAACTCTGCAAAAGTGGCCAAAGACCGCTTGCAGGTGCTAATTGCGCACGAACGTACAGGCCGGAACGGGCCAGATTACCTGCCGATGCTCAAGCAGGACATCCTCAATGTCATAAAGAAATATGTCAGCGTGGGAGAAGAGCAGGTTACAGTTCAGTTGGATACTCAAGAAAATTGTGATGTGCTTGAACTCAATATCACCCTTCCAGAGGACAACGATGGCAAAAAATCGACTAGAAAATCGTCCCTATCTAGCGAATCTGCCTCTTCAACAGAAAAAAATAATCGAAAATCTGGAAAAAATTTAAAGAGTCAATCAAAAGTCACCTAGTACGTGAAAATTTGATGGTTTAGCAATCCAGCAGTTCATACCTTACATTACGGCCCTATTCAGGGCCGTTTTTACAGGCACACACCCCGTTTTAGCGACTTTTTGCTGTCGTAAAAAAACATCCAATCTGCGCCATCGCACCTGTTATTTGTTGCAAAAAAACCACATTTGGTAAAAAGCACGTTATTCTGTGCGTTAAACCTAGCCAAGCGTTGTTTCTGTTCTACACTTTTGATCGTGCGGTACAGTGATTCACGCAGATGTCTTGCAAAAATGCCTAATGTTGTTGCATTATTCAGACAGCCTGACTAGAGTTGTCATACCATTACACAAGTACGTACAGATCGACTTTAAAGTTCGACACAGCATATATCTATAGATTGGAGAAAACTATGAAATTAATGAAAACCGCAGTGGCAGTAGCAATCGCAGGTATTGCTGCAGCACCTATGATGGCATCTGCCACAACTACACTTTCTGGCGTAGTAGAAGTTAAGATTACTGGTTCTGACAGCGAAGCTGCTGCTACTAACGCTAACGGCGACACTGGTTTTGAAGCTGGTGAAGCTCAAATAGCAAGTGGTGACGTAAACGTAAACATCGGCGCTTCTCAAGCACTGAACAGTGGTCTAACTGGTTACGGAAACCTACGTTTAGATCTTGATTCACTTAGCAACGGTGGCGGCCCATCTAACGACAGCATCTACGTTGGTGTTAAAGGTGGTTTCGGCGACCTACGTTTTGGTGAAGTTGGCAACCCTGGTGAGTACGGTCAGGTAGCTGGCGATCTGCACGACATGGGCGACACTATCGATCAAGGTATTGGCTACACCGGT
Source organism: uncultured Granulosicoccaceae bacterium (assembly GCA_937923565.1). Taxonomy (GTDB): domain Bacteria; phylum Pseudomonadota; class Gammaproteobacteria; order Granulosicoccales; family Granulosicoccaceae; genus Granulosicoccus. The sequence continues at coordinate 3,618 of CALDTX010000196.1, forward strand.
TCTTTCGGTGGAGCGACTATCGGTCTTTCTTACTCTCCTGCAATCGACCAAGACATCCTTGCAGTTGGTGCTAAGTTCTCAGTCGGTGGTTTCGCTATCGGTGTTGGTATGCAAGACAAAGACGAGCAGCAAAACATCTCTGTTGGTGCATCTTTCAGCTTCGCTGGCGCATCTATTGCTCTAGCCGGTGCTCAGTTGGGTGAAGCAGCAGCAAATGGCGACGACGAAACTCACATGCACGCTAAAGTGGGCTACTCAATCGCTGGTGTTTCTCTTGGCTTAACTTACTCACGCGCTGAAGAAGCTGACTCTGACAAGATCCGTTTCGACGCAAGCTACGGCTTAGGCGGCGGCATGACTGTTAGCACTCGCATCAACAGCAACTCTGCTGCTGGTACTGACAGCTCAGATTGGCGTATCCAGCTTGCTAAGAGCTTCTAAGCTGCTTAGTTAAAGCTAAAGTAAAAAAGAGCCCCTCTTACGAGGGGCTTTTTTTTGCCTGCAATTCCTGATTAAACTACTTGAAATTAGTCGGCGTTATTTCGCCCCGCCGCGACACGGTGGAGAATCGGGCACCACACCACCCTTCTGTTCCCACTCCTCAGCGGTGTGCGTAAACATACTCAAGGCGTGAATCGGCCCTGCCAGCTGTTCAGCCAACAACGCATTGATACGACGATGCCGTTGAATTAACGAGCTTTGCGCGAACTCATCACTCACCACCACCAATTTAAAATGAGATTCAGATCCGGGAGGGACGTTATGGTTATCGCTTTCATTGATCACCTCCAGGTGAACAGGCGACAGCGCGTCAACGAGGATGTCGTTAATTTCGATAGCGAGGGACATAACCAGGTACTCAAGTTTTAAAGAATACCGATAGTGTAATGCCAAACTGACGCGATACACAGAGCCGCTTGCTACGCCTTCGGCTTGGTCTTCTGGCCAGCGCCGTGTCAGTAACTACATTTCTAGAGCGCTAATGACTTAAGAACCGGTCGAAGCGATAGCTCTTGCTTCATCAGTTGCTGCAGGCACCGTCACAAGGCGCTCTGAGAGCCGCGTAGGCTCACCTTTCATGTGCCACTCATAGATAGCGGTATACGCCATAACAGCGCGTACATAGCGCCTGGTCTCGGTATACGGGATTGCATCGATCCAAACGTCAGCTTGCATATCCTCTGGCGGCAGCCAAATGCCCACGCGTCGAGGGCCGGCATTATAACTGGCCGTCGCCAATACTTGGTGGTCGTCGAACTTATCGAGCACGTGGCGCAAATAGAAGGTGCCGAAACCGATGTTGGTGTTCGCATCCGTGAGATCGCCTTTCCAGTTTTTATCACCCTGCAATTTGGCTACGTATTTAGCCGTGTTTGGCATAAGCTGCATTAGGCCAACAGCGCCAGCGCTGGACACAATATCGTGAATAAACGCCGATTCGCGACGCATAACACCAAAGGCCCAAGCTGGCTCTATCGTATTCTTTTGCGCTTGCTGTTCTACTGCATCCAAGTAGGCTAT
>CALDTX010000197.1 GCA_937923565.1 uncultured Granulosicoccaceae bacterium
ATCATCCAGTTGGCCAAACCAACGAACGCTGGCATAACCACACCGAAGATCATGACAATGGCGTGCATGGTTGTCATGGAGTTAAAGAACATTGGGTCGAGGAACTGCTGACCGGGCGAGAACAATTCAAGCCTGATTAGAAGCGCCATACCACCGCCGATAAAAAACATCAGCAATGAAAACCACAGGTACAGCGTACCGATGTCTTTGTGGTTAGTTGTGGTTACCCAACGTTTCCAGCCTGACGCTGGGCCATGATGGTGGTCGTCATGATCGTCATGACCTGGGTGCGCATGTGTGCCGTCTGAAGTGCTCATCAGTTGACTCCATTAATAGTTTGTTCGTTTAAGTCGAGCTTAGTTTGTCTCAACCCTTGGCGCACCTCGCGCAATTGCGAGGGTTGCAGCAGATCACCCGTGCTATTGCCAAAGGCATTGCGCTGGTAAGTAATAACTGCGGCCAGATCGACATCGCTTAGGCGACTACCAAATGCATTCATGGGCGAATCAGCAACGCCATTCAAGACGGTTTCAACATGCTTCTCAATGTTACCGGTGGCAATGTCGCTGCCTGCGATGGCTGGAAACATACCCGGAATGCCTTGGCCTTCCGCCTGATGACAGCTCATGCAATTGGCTTGATAAACACCTTCGCCAGCAGCCACTAACTCTTCTTGAGTCCAGGCACGCAGCGCATCCATCTCAGCACTCGCTGATTTAATTTTCTGTTCTTCAACCCAAGCTTGGTACTCTTCCATAGGCAGGGCTTTAACAACGATTGGCATGAAGCCGTGATCGCGACCGCACAGTTCTGCGCATTTGCCACGATAGGTACCGGGCTTTTCAATTTTTGCCCAGTTCTCATTGATAAACCCTGGGATTGAATCTTTCTTTACTGACAAGTCAGGCACCCACCAAGAGTGGATGACGTCGGCTGCCGTATGAAGAAATCTGATTTTCTGACCAACTGGCACAACCAGTGGGTTGTCGACTTCTTTCAGGTAGTGATCAAATTGCTCTAGGTCGACATCTGAACCGCCTTGCCGTGCAACGTTGTGCGCAGGATCGAGCTGACTGTAAAAGCTGAAGCCTTCTTCGATGTAGTCGTACTGCCAACGCCATTGGTAGGCAGTTACTTTGATGCTCATATCAGAGTTGCTGAAGTCTTCCATTTTGATCAACACCTTGGCGGCTGGAATTGCCATAACAATCAGGATGATCAAAGGAACCACTGTCCAGATAATTTCCACGGTGGTGCTTTCGTGGAAATCGGCCGCTACCGCACCTTTCGATTTTCGGTGAGCAAAGATTGAATAAAACATGATGGCGAATACCACAGCACCGATAACCAGGCACCATTTAAATATCCGCATATGCAGCCCGTACACTTCCTGGCTTATTTCGGTAACACCGACAGGCATATTCAACGCACCCCAGTCTGCCCAAGCACCTACTGGGAATACCAGCAAGCAGGCCGTGAGGAGCATCCAACGATAGACGCCAGATGTCATAAGTGATCTCCAAATTTAATGTCAAAAACTGTTTGCCGCCCGACATCATCGTGCGGCATGAATACTTGTTGGTTTCACCAACGACTAATTTTAGTCCAACGCTGTTTTAAGCGCCGTGTAGAGCGATTTCTTTTCGTCACGCCCTAAACTTTTTCCCAATATATAACGCTTTCCATGCGCTCCCAGAGTAATCTCGCCGACCTCAAAGAGGCTTTCGGGGCAATCGTAACGCAAGGTGCTCCATTGCCTTGGTAACTGCACGGTTTGTTCCGGAACTTTATAACCCCATTCCAAACGAATAACGTCAGGCTGCACGGTAATAACCTCTTTGCGGCTTAACCTGCGAAGCGTCCAGTACAAACAAAACAAAACAAATAACACTTCTGCTCCGGCAAACGGAATGATCATCCAGAAACCGAAAAATGCCATTGCTATGGCGATGCCCATACAAACCACACCAAGGCTTGCTGCCAGCCATAAATTCGCACGCCAACTCATCGACTGATTACCTTGTACGATCAATCGGGTAGATTCGTTTACCGTGTTCTGAACGTCAATCATGGCCGCAGTGGCGTAAACCCCTAACTATAGCTCAGCTATGCCATTGTACTCAATGTAATAGGCTAGCTTATTCTAACTATAAACGTACCTAAACGGCCGCTTTACTCGTAAATTGATTAAATTATTGGCCAGAGCGCAGTGAGCGCCGCAAACTGTCCAACGATATCGAATATTCGTCATTGCTATTGTTCCTTGGCTTTACTAATTCATCTTTCCAGCCATGTCCCTGCACCAACTCCAATGTAACGGTAAACCGCCCTTGTTCAGCAAGCTGCCGTAAATGCTCCTGCACCTGCGAAGACATCAATCCAAACCGACGACCTTGCGCAATGTTGGCCGCGCCAAGCCCTCTTAGCTCATCAGTTAACGCATCGATGCTGGGGTAATCGATTTGCAAATTTTCCCTGTCCAGAACCGGTGCTGCAAAGCCCGATTGCAGTAGCGCATCGCCCAGCTCGTGCATATCAACCAATCCGAACACATGCAAATAGCCGTCTATTTGTGCCCAGAGCTTTCGGTACTCCTGCAAGGTGTCTGGCCCGGCACTGCTGAAGAAAAAAGCGCCGTTCGTATTCAAAACCCTGTGCACTTCTGAAAATACCGCAGGCGGATGTCGGCACCACGGCAGCAGCAGATTCGAAATCACCAGATCAAAACTGTCGTCTGCAAACGGCAGATTGTGCGGATCGGCGGTTACTGAGCTCACAGATGCTTTACGACCAAACCAATTTTTACCACCCGCTATTGTTGTAGCGGCCGGATCAACACAGACAATGACAGCCTTCGGATAACGCTCCTGAAGGGCTGCATAGCGGTGGCCGGTTCGGGCGCCCAACACCAACACACGCTCCGGATCTAACGTTAGCAATGCCAATCGTTGCTCCAAACGCTCAGCCGCCACATCAAACACGGCCCTGTGTTCGTCGAAACTGTTTGCCGCTTGCCGAAACTGCCTGGCAACGACGCGATTGGGGGCTGGTTTAATCATTAGATGCAGAACGTTACAGCCAAAATGGCCCTACTCATTTATAGTGACACTTCATAGTGACGCTTCAGCCAGAAAAATAGAAAACCATGTTCAGTGCTTCATTATTGCTTCCAGCCATCATCGCCAGTTTAGCTGCTTATTTGATCGGTTCGGTGTCTGCCGCTATTTTAATTTGCCGAATAATGGGCCTACCCGACCCTCGCGACACAGGCTCCGGAAACCCCGGTGCCACTAACGTACTGAGAGTCGGTGGAAAACTCCCGGCAGGACTCACTCTGTTGGGCGATGCCTTGAAAGGTCTGCTACCGGTGGCGGTAACCGCTTTGGTGATTCCACACCCACCAACGATCGGGCTGGTGGCATTAGCCGCCTTTTTGGGTCATTTATACCCGGTATTTTTTGATTTTCGTGGTGGCAAAGGCGTGGCAACCGCATTAGGTGCGTTGTTTGGCATCAGCGTTCAAACCGGCGTGTTGGCCATCGTTACATGGCTAGCGATCTGTCTTTGTTTTCGAATGTCATCGCTGGCTGCACTGCTTACTTTTCTTATCGTGCCGATTTATTTACTCACCACAGGCTCCACAGCCTATGCCGTGGCTTATTTGATTATTGGTGCAATGCTGTTTTACAGCCATAAGGGGAACATTCAACGAATTCTTGCCGGCACTGAACCCAAAATAGGCAGTCGTTAAACATTCAATTACCACGGCGATACACTATTAATGCAGCGCAAACGTATTGTGGCGCTGGACTCTTAGTGTGCAGCGCGGACATAAATGCAACGCAAAAATAGTTTGACGCTGCAGTTTTAAAGTGCTGGCAAAGACTCCAATGACCACCTAGGTTGGATTTTCACGCCTAAAGCCTCGCGTTCCCCCGCTTGCAAACGAAAAGCTCCGGCCAGAGCGATCATCGCGCCGTTATCGGTGCAAAATTCCAGTCTTGGGTAATACACCTCGCCGTTGAGTTTTTTGCACAATTTGCCGGCTTCCGCCCGCAAATGCTGATTCGCACTGACTCCACCGGAGATTACCAGCCGATTCAAAGACTCTTGCTTCATTGCCCGGGCACATTTACCCAGCAAAGTATCAACAACAGCTGACTCAAACGATGCGGCTAAATCCTCATCTGAAGGTTTGTCGTCGAGCTTGTAGCGCGTTATCGCAGCCGTTTTCAGCCCGCTGAAACTGAAATCGAGCCCGGGCCTATCCATCATTGGACGAGGTAGCGAAACCGCCTTGGCATCACCTTTTTCTGCTAATTTGGCCAAATGCGGGCCGCCAGGATAAGGCAGACCCATCATTTTGGCCGTTTTATCAAAGGCTTCGCCGGCAGCATCGTCGATAGACTCACCGAGCACCCGATATTGACCAATACCATCTACACGAACCAGCAAGGTGTGCCCGCCCGACACCAATAAGCAAACAAAAGGGTAAGGTGGCGGATTAGGCTCCAGCATCGGCGCCAACAAATGTCCTTCCATATGATGAACGCCCAATGCCGGCACGTCCAAAGACCAAGCCAAACTTCTTGCCATTAACGCCCCGGCCATCAAAGCGCCAGCAAGCCCAGGCCCAGAGGTATAGGAAACCCCATTAATATCAGATAGTTGAATACCTGCTTTACTAATAACATCGTTAGTTAGAGGCAGTAATCGTTGGATGTGATCACGTGATGCAAGCTCAGGCACCACACCACCGTACAGCGCGTGAAGGTCTATCTGGCTGTACAAAGCGTGCGCCAAAAGGCCCCGATTAGTATCGTAAAGTGCCACTCCTGTTTCGTCACAGGAAGATTCAATGCCAAGAACTATCATATTATGTTGAGTTTACCGACCACAACCCGCTATACTAGGGAGCTTTTCCTAATTACGTTGAGATTTCGACCTAAATGCCTTCAGTACGAGTAAAAGAAAACGAGCCATTCGAAATGGCTTTACGACGCTTCAAACGTTCATGCGAGAAAGCTGGCGTGCTAACAGAAACGCGTCGACGCGAATTCTACGAAAAACCAACAGCTGAAAGAAAGCGTAAAGCAGCTGCAGCGGTTAAGCGCCACCAAAAGAAGTTATCTAAAGAAACTTCTCGTCGCGTAAGATTCTACTAAAAATCGTCGCAGTTTCTGCCGATTTAAAACAGTAAAGTCAGCCATGAGCGAAACGCGACAACGGATCCTCGACGACATTAAACTGGCTATGAAGGCTAAAGACAAGCCCAAGCTTGCCACCCTTCGCCAAATGTCGGCTGCGATGAAGCAAATCGAAATCGATGAGCGTGTTGAACTGGATGAAACACGCGTCATTTCTGTGCTCGACAAAATGCTCAAACAACGGCGCGAATCCATCAGCCAATACCAAACTGCCAATCGAGACGATCTGGTGGCCGTTGAACAAACGGAAATGGATTTAATCCAGCAATATATGCCTGCAGCACTCAGCGATGAAGAAATAGCCGGTATTATTGACTCAGCTGTTGCATCTACCGGTGCTGCCTCCGTCAAAGACATGGGCAAAGTGATGGGCATCGTGAAACCAGCCGTCCAGGGCAAAGCCGATATGTCGGCTGTAAGCCAACTGATCAAGCAACGTCTGAATTCCTAATTCCGCCGCACCACGCATGGGTTTCTTGCTGGCGAATTGGCAAGTACACGCACAGTAGTGTGCGTTCAAGGGAAACACATGAGCACAAACAATTTCCAGTTTCTGGATGCAGCCAGAAAAGAGCCTGAAAAAACCGACGTTACTATTCGCATCAAGGATTTTCGCGAAATTTACGGACAATTTAACAGTGACGATGCCGCTATTCAGGCTGATCGCTGCCTGGCTTGCGGCAACCCTTACTGCGAATGGAAGTGCCCGGTTCACAACTACATCCCCAACTGGCTAAAACTCATTTCTGAAGGCAATTTGCTCGAAGCCGCAGAGATGTCTCACCGAACCAACTCTTTACCTGAAATGTGCGGCCGTGTTTGCCCTCAAGACAGACTCTGTGAAGGTGCTTGTACACTTAACGATGGCTTTGGCGCTGTCACGATCGGTTCGATCGAAAAATACATTACCGACGAAGCCTTGAAGCTAGGCTGGCGGCCGGATATGTCCGCGGTAAAACCCAGTGGACACAAGGTAGCCATTATTGGAGCTGGACCAGCCGGTTTAGCTTGCGCTGATGTTTTGGCACGCAATGGTGTTCAGGCAGTTGTATTCGATAAAAACACTGAAATTGGCGGACTACTGACATTCGGTATTCCACCCTTCAAACTTGAAAAAGAAGTTGTGTTCACCCGACGAGAAATTCTTGAAGGCATGGGCATCGAGTTCAAACTTAATGTTGAAGTGGGTAAAGACATCACTTTCCAAAGCTTATTAGATGAATACGACTCCGTCTTTTTAGGCATGGGCACTTATACCTCTATGCGTGGCGGATTTCCGGGTGAAGACCTTGAAGGCGTGCACGAAGCTCTGCCGTACTTAATATCGAATGTAAACCACGAGTACCAATGGGGTAACGCAAACGAAAACTTTCTGGACATGAAAGGCAAGCGGGTTGTGGTTTTAGGCGGTGGTGACACAGCTATGGATTGCGTAAGAACCGCCATCCGCCAAGGCGCAGAAGCGGTGACTTGCGCCTACCGACGCGACGAACAAAACATGCCAGGTTCCCGCAAGGAAGTTAAGAACGCCAAAGAAGAAGGTGTGGAGTTCCTTTGGAACCGCCAGCCTGTGGAACTTATCGATGGCAACGGCACGGTAAAAGGTGTGCGGGTTGTTACAACGCAATTGTCGGCAGCTGACGCACGGGGCCGTCAAATGCCAGAGCTGGTTAAAGACAGCGAAGAATTCTTAGCTGCCGATGCCGTGATCATCGCATTCGGATTCCGCCCAAATCCTGCACCGTGGTTTGAAGAATTCGGCATTCAAACTGACGACGGTGGACGCGTATTGGCACCGGAAAACGCAACTTACAAACACCAAACCACAAACCCTCGCGTATTCGCCGGTGGCGATATGGTTCGCGGTTCAGACTTAGTGGTAACCGCTGTTTTCGAAGGCAGAAACGCAGCTGAGGGCATTGTTGCTTATCTGGCCTCAACAGCGGTAACAGCAAAAAGCGCAGCTGGGTCCTAAACCGATAACTTTATCTTTGAGCAGAACGACAACATGAACGCTGAGCTTAAAAACGATTTATATCTAAGAGCCCTGTCGTGTGAGGACGTCGAACGAACACCGGTTTGGGTTATGCGCCAAGCGGGTCGTTATTTGCCAGAATACTTAAAGGTTCGTAAACAGGCCGGCGATTTCATGACCCTGTGCAGTACGCCTGAACTGGCCTGCGAAGTTACGCTGCAACCGCTTGAACGATTCAAACTAGACGCCGCTATTCTGTTTTCAGACATTCTGACTATTCCTGACGCAATGGGTTTAGAGCTGTACTTTGCAGCTGGCGAAGGCCCGAAGTTCAAGAAACCGATTAAAAGCCGCGCCGATGTTACCGCGTTGCCATCGCTCGATCCAAACGATTCATTGCGTTACGTAATGGATGCCGTCTCGCTGATCCGTAAAGAGCTTAATGGCCGGGTACCGCTCATCGGTTTTTCAGGCAGCCCTTGGACGCTGGCAACTTATATGGTCGAAGGTGGCGGTAGTAAAGACTTTTCTAAAGTCAAAGGCATGCTATTCAGCGACCCAAGCACCTTGCACGAATTACTCAATAAAAACGCTATTGCGGTTACCAATTACCTGAATGCTCAGGTTGCTGCAGGCGCTCAGTCTTTAATGATTTTTGATACGTGGGGTGGTGTGCTTTCACCTGAGAATTACAAACAGTTTTCATTGCAGTATATGCAACAGATTGTTGATGGCTTAGTTCGTAACGCGGACGGCCGCAAAGTACCCGTAGTACTTTTTACTAAAAACGGTGGTCGATGGTTATCGGATATGACCGACACCGGTTGTGATGGGCTAGGAGTTGACTGGACCATCGACTTGCGTGATGCCAAAGCCGCCACTCAAGGTCGGGTGGCTTTGCAGGGCAATTTGGACCCTTCTGCTCTGTATGGCTCACCCGAGAGCATTCGTACCGAAGTCAAAAAGGTACTGGACAGTTTTGGTGAAGGCCCCGGCCACGTGTTTAATTTGGGCCACGGTATTCATCAGTTTGTAAATCCTGACCACTTAGCCGTGATGGTTGATGCGGTTCATGAATTTAGCGCGGTTGCTAAATCCTGAATCCAGACTTGGTAGCCCTGGCTATTCAAATGCACACCATCGCCGGTGTGCAAACGCTTATCTAACTGACCTTGATCATCCACCAGCTTTTCATAGCTAGACACAAAACTCACGTTATTCTGCTGCTGCGCAAGTGCCGCCAGCAATGCATTCAGTGATTGAATATTCGCATTGTTTCGACCACCGGTAACCGCTACGGTTTCATCAACCGGAAAGGCTGCAGTCACCAGCACCTGAACCGACGCCGGAATCTGTTTGAGCACGAGTTTGAAATTAGCCAGCACCTGATCAGGTGATTCAGACTTCAGATCGTTAACACCCACAGCGATAACGACGGTTCGCGCATCGGCAATGGATTGATATAAAGGCAAGCGCTTGAGCACACCAGAGGTGGTGTCACCACCAATCCCATAATTGACCGATTGTAGACTCACAGCAGAAACGGCCAGACCTTGCGTATGGCTATCACCAATAAACAGCGTGACGCCTTTAGGCAATGAGGGATCAATACGTTGATGAAACGACACCATTTCATCGTAATGCCGTTCAAGGTTTGTAGGCTGCCAGCCAATCGACTGAGCCAACTTATGCAAAGCATCCGTTTTTAGCAGTAAAAACAAAACGAGCAAATGCAGCAGAACAACAGCCAAAAACAACCCGGATCGTTTGATATGCATGCTCAATGACTGTATCAACTCTTAACATTCACTATCACGAAATCAACTTTACGCAATAAAAACGACCAGCCCAACGAAGCCGTCAAAGGGCTCGTTAAAGGGCTTCGCTCAGAATAAGGAATCAACCTCAGTTTTCTTTTCTCGCTTGGTTTTAGGTGCCGATACGCTGTTGGTCACACCCGATACTGTGGTGTTGGATTCGTTTCTAACAGGGCCATCCGGTGCAGTACCATCGATAAAATATTCGAACATCGTGTTTTCACCACTGCTGGGCTCACCGGTTTTACGGTCGATGCGCACGGTCGCTAAACCTTCGGGTGGAATGATTTCATCTTCTGGTGTATCGGCCAGCACTTTTTCCATAAAGGCTGTCCACATGGGTAAGGCAGCCACACCACCGGCTTCGCCTCTGCCTAAAGGGTCTAACCCATCTGAACCGATCCAAGCAGCCGCAACGACCTGGCTATTAAAACCAGTAAACCAAGCATCTAATTGATTATTGGTGGTACCTGTTTTACCGGCTAAGTCTTTACGGCCAAGCGCTTCGTAGGCACGTCTTGCAGTACCACGGCTAACCACTTCGCGCATCATGCTACTCATTAGAAACGCATTTCGCTCATCTAATACTCGCGGTGCATTAACAATATCTAAACGCTCTAGTTTGATTGCAGCTTCGGTTGCATTTACCGCAGGATTTTCTTTTGCCGCCCGACTACTTGGCATAATTGACGATGAACTGCTGCTCGTCAACGCAGATTCATTCTCGGCGCCTGTTGAAATTGCATCGACTTCGGCCAATAGCTCAATAGCATCATCGGGGCTGCAGTCGGCACAAAGCACAACTTTTGGCGCCTCATAAATCAAATTGCCACGAGGATCTTCAATACGCTTTATAAAATGCGAAGGCACTTTGTAGCCGCCGTTTGCGAAAACCGAAAACGCTGAGGCCATCTCCATGGGCGATACCGATGCATTGCCTAAAGCTAACGATAAATCCGCTGGCAAGCTGCTGGGCTTAAAACCAAAGCGTGTGGCGAAGTCGATGGCCGCTGGTACGCCGATTTCCCGAAGCACCCGCACAGAGACCAAATTACGCGATTTAACCAACGCTTCTCGGAGTCTTGTTGGGCCAAAAAAGCGCCCACTGTAATTTGATGGACGCCACTCTCCTTCCAGCGCATCGTCATGAAACACAACCGGTGCGTCGTTATAAATAGTGGCTGCGGTATCGCCCATATCGAGCGCCGCCGAGTAAATAAAAGGCTTTAATGTAGAGCCCGGTTGCCTATGGGCCTGGGTTACCCGGTTAAACTTGCTGCGGTAGTAGTCAAAGCCTCCAACCAACGCTAACACCTGCCCCGTTTTCGGTTCGAGCGCCACAAAGGCCGCTTCAATACCCGGCTCTTGAATAAAACGCGCTTTCGTGTCGTCAATTAATTGAACATGGATTACATCACCCACCGCTAAGACGTCATCTACACGCTCAATTTCACTGCCACGTTTATCAACATCAATACGTTCTCTCGCCCATTCGACATCTTCGAACGGCAACTCAAACTCCGAACCCGACTCAATAGCAACAATGGCTGATTTTTCTTCCACCGATACAACCACGGCCGCCACCATGCCGCCACGATCTGATTGTTCGTCGAGAGCATCAGCCAGTAATTCAGGGTCGGCCATTGTGGCGGCGTCGAGCTGCGCCAACGGCCCTCGATAGCCATGACGGCGCTCGTAATCGAACAATGCATTACGTAAAGCATTGTTGGCGGCACGTTGTGCATCAGAATTTATCGTGGTGAAAACATTAAAGCCCGCAGTTGACCAGCTGTCGCCATAGAGCTGCTGTATACGCTCACGCACCATTTCGCCGACGTAGTTGGCTTCAGCTTCAGGCCGGGAGTAATGTAACGCTGCAGTAACACCTGTGGCTTTGGCCTGCTCATATTCAGACGCGCTAACAAAGTTTAAGTCGAGCATACGACCTAACACGTAATCTCTGCGAAGTAACGCACGATCAGGGTTAACGATAGGGTTGTAGCGAGACGGGGCTTTTGGCAAACCAGCCAACATTGCAGCTTCAGGTAAGTTAAGTTCGCCAATCTTTTTGCCGTAATACACTTTCGAGGCAGCGGCATAACCGTAAGAACGGTTGCCCAAATAAATTTTATTGATGTAAAGCTCAAGAATTTCGTCTTTTTCCAGCTCACTTTCAATTTTAAACGACAAGAAAATTTCGCGAATTTTACGGACGTAGGTTTTTTCGTTGCTTAAAAAGAAGTTTCTGGCCACCTGCATTGTGATGGTACTGCCACCCGGACCTTTCTGGCCGGTTTTAGCTAAGTGGTAAAACGCGCGCAGCAAACCTTGGTAATCCACGCCGGGATGCTGGTAAAAACGTTTGTCTTCCGAGGCAATAATGGCGTTTTTCAGGTTATCGGGCACTTGCGATATTTGCACCGGTTCGCGACGTTTTTCACCGTATTCAGCGATTAGATCGCCTTGTTCTGTAAACACCCGCAAAGGCATTTGCAGCTGGACTTCCCGCAGAGACTGAACGTCGGGAAGCTCGGGTTCCATTTTGTAATACAGCACGCCGACACCAATTACGCACAAAATTCCGAACGCAATGGAGGTTATGGCAAGCCATTTGAATAGAAATGGGAACCAACCGGCTTTAGATTGCCGGTGACGCCGCACGCGGGACTTGCGTCTGCGGCGGGATGATGTAGATGAATTGGGCATAGCAGCCGTTAAATCGTTGGCGTATCAACGAATTATATCAACTGCTTTGGCTTACACGGTAAAACTTCATGGCTGTTTGCCAAGTCGACACATACCGTCATATTCATGACACCGAATAATTTGGCTGACGTAAAGGCAGCAGACTCGTTTTCTAACGGAGGAAATACGTTCGAACCCTTGTCCAGGCAGTAGAAAATACTCGACTGGCGCTAAAGAAAAGCAAGGTGTAGGGCGTTAAACATGACATGGCACTCAAATTAGCATCACGAAACTCCGGATTGATCGGTCTCGATATAACCGCGACGTCAGTCAAACTGCTGGAGCTCAAACCCACTAAAAAAGGGTTTAAGGCAATCAGTTACACCGTTGAGCCACTACCGGCCAATGCCGTTAATGAGAAAAACCTTCAGGATGTTGAAGCCGTTGGCGATGCAATTCGTCGAGCGGTTAAACGATCCGGAACGCGAACCAAGGTTGCAGCCGTGGCTGTGCCCAGTGCGATGGTCATCACAAAAGTGATCCAGATGCCCAATGACCTGAAGCCGCACGACATGGATGCGCAAATTCAGTTGGAGGCGGATCAATACATTCCCTACGCACTCGAAGAGGTGAATTTGGACTTCCACATCATTGGACCTTCCGAAGAATCGTCGGGTATGGTGGATGTGCTACTGGCTGCCTCACGCAGTGAAAACGTTGAAGACCGAACAGCGGCTGCCGAGATTGGCGGACTGCAAGTCAAAATTGTTGACGTTGAGCCTTACACCATGGAAGGCGCTTTCCAACTCATTAAACACCAGCTACCCGACGAAGGCATCGATAAAACAGTTGCCATTCTGGACGTTGGCGCAAGCATGACGAGCCTATGCGTTTTACGCGATCAAAAATTAATTTACACACGTGAACAACCTTTCGGTGGCAAGCAACTCACCGAAGAAATTATGCGACGTTATGGTTTGTCTTATGAAGATGCAGGCCGGGTAAAACGCATAGGTGGTTTACCAGACAACTACGAACCAGAAGTACTTGCACCTTTTAGAGATTTGATGGTGCAGCAAGCTAATCGCTTTTTGCAGTTTTTCTTTTCTGCCGACAAAAACGATTACGTCGATCAAATTGTTTTAGCTGGTGGTTGCATTGGCATACCCGGCGTTGCCGAGTTAGTCGAAGAGCGTATCGGAACTCCAACCATTATCGCCGACCCATTTGGTGAAATGGCCATTAGCAGTGACATTCCTGCACAACGATTAAAAGATGATGGACCGGCAATGATGATTGCATGTGGCTTGGCAATGAGAGGAGCCGAGTAATGACAAAAATTAACTTACTGCCTTGGCGCGAAACGCATCGCATCGAGAAAAATAAAGAGTTCTACATAGCCACCGCCTTCTGCGCAATGATCGCAGCAGGCATTGGTTTTGGCGGACTCAAATACATGGAAGGCAAGGTTGACTTTCAAGAACAGCGTAACGCACGCCTGGATACTGAAATCGCTTTACTACAGGAAGAGCTGGAAGAAATTCGCGAACTGGAAGAAACCAAAAACGATTTGTTATCGCGGATGGAAATCATTCAACAGTTGCAAGGTCAGCGACCGCAAATTGTCCATACGTTTTATGAAGTGGCATCGCGTATACCCGATGGCGTTTTCTTAACGTCAATGAAACAGATTTCGGAAAAACACATAACCATTGAAGGTAAAGCCGATTCGAATGCCCGTGTATCTGCATTGATGCGCCGCATGGATCGCAGCGATTACTTTTCCAAGCCAGCTTTGGACATTATCGAAGCGGGTGAGAATGACGGCATTAGCACCTTCAAACTACGTGTTGAACAAATAATTCCTAAAGCAGAAGGAGAATCTGACAATGGCATTTAGTGACACGTTATCAGATTTAAAGTCGATTGATAGCAGCGACTTCAGTCGGCTCGGTACAGCACCAATTATTTTACGAGCGTTAATCGCTGTTCTGGCCTGCACTGCAGTTTTAGGACTGATGGCCTGGTTTTTAATAAAGCCTGCAACCGAGAAACTGAAGGTTGTAGAAGCTAAAGAGTTTCAGCTTCGCGATAAATTTGACGCTGAACAGGCTAAAGCTGCCAACCGAACAGCTTATATAGAACAACTTGAAGAAATGAAAAAAACCTTCAACGTTATGTTGCGCCAACTGCCAAATAAAACAGACATTGAAAGCTTATTGGTGGATCTTTCCCAAACCAGTGTAGCCAGCGGTCTGGAAGTGCAGTACTTCAAACCAGAAAGTGAAATTCCGAAAGAGTTTTACGCTGAGTACCCCATCAAAATTAGCGTGACTGGCCATTACCACCAGTTTGGTCAGTTCATCAGCGGCTTGGCCGCACTGCCACGAATTGTAACGCTTAGCGACATTGACATAGCAGAACTTAAAGCGAAGCCGAATAAGCAAGAAGCCTCGCGCAACGATGCTGGCAAACTAAAGATGGATTTAGTAGCCACCACCTACCGATACATCGAGGAGGAATAAGCGATGAGAATCTTTAAACCGCTAGCTCTTCTAGGAGTGTCGGTAATGCTCACTGCATGCGGTGGGGACATGAGTGATTTGGATCAGTTTATCGCTGAAACTAAAACACGTCATATTGGCAAGGTAGACCCTTTGCCAGAGTTTCCTCCGTACCAAACGTTTGACTACGATGCGCAAGACTTACGCAACCCGTTTCGTCCTCAAACTGATCTGGGCGTATCGGCGGTTGCTCAGACTCAATACGACGGGCCTCGCCCCGAAGCCACCCGTCGAAAAGAAATTTTAGAAAATTTCCCGATCGACTCTTTAAAAATGGTCGGCTTATTGCAGCAGAAAACTCAAACATGGGGATTGGTACGTGACCCGGACGGCACTATACATCGAGTGCAACCTGGTAACTACGCAGGCCTGAACCACGGAAAAATCGTGAAAGTAAATGAAACTAAAATCGATATCGTTGAGCTTGTACCAGACGGCCTTAGCGGCTGGGTTAATCGTGAGGCGCAACTTGCGATGGCAGATGACTAGATTTAAACGGAGACAAGCGGTGAAAAAGCAATATTGCAAGAATGCGACGAACCTTTGCCTACGATTGCATCGTAGCAACATGGTAAAGGTACTTGGCGTTGCTATCATGGCAAGTCTGTCTTTAGCTAGCAGTTATATTCAAGCAGCTGAAAATGCCTTGTTAGATATCAGTCATGTTTCATTAGGTGCTAACCAACAGCAGTTGGCATTCACCATGAGCGGGCCAGCAACTAACCCAAAAGCTTTTACGATTGACAATCCAGCACGTATTGCGCTCGATTTGCCAAACACCAGTAACCAACTTGAAGAACGCAACATGCGTATCAGTGCAGGCTTACTTCAAAACGTTACAACGGTTGAAGCTGGCGGTCGTACCCGTGTTGTAATTAATCTTGCCACCATGACGCCCTACTCTACTGCGGTTCAAGGCAACCAACTATTGGTAACCTTTGACCAAAGCGCAGGCGCTGGTGTTCAAACAAACAATGCCTCTATTTTGGCTAGTGCAGAACAGGAAGAAGTTCGCACTGAATTCAAGCCGGACAAACGCATGATTAACAGCGTGGATTTCCGACGTGGTCCGATGGGAGAAGGCCGAATTATGTTCGAGCTTTCAAACGCAGGCATTATCAGCGATATGCGTGAAGAAGGCGGCCGAATCGTCATTGAGTTCCCCGACACCCAGCTTGCTGCAAAATTGCAAAAGCGCATGGACGTCATGGACTTTGGCACACCGATTCAGTACATCGATGCTATTTCCAACAAACGCGGCACTCGTATTATCGTTCAGCCAGCTACAAAAGATTTTGAGCAGCTAGCGTATCAGTCCGACAATATGTTCACTGTTGAGCTCAAGCCCATGAGCCGCGAAGACATTGAAGAAAACCGTAAGGCCAAGTTTGGCTATGTGGGTGAAAAGCTGTCGCTAAACTTTCAGGACATCGAAGTACGTTCGGTATTACAGCTACTGGCTGACTTCACCGACTTAAACATTGTGGTGAGTGATTCAGTACAAGGTAAGTTAACTCTACGATTGAAAAACACGCCATGGGATCAGGCGCTGGATATCATCCTGCAAACCAAAGCCCTTGGTAAACGCGAAGCTGGCAACGTTATCATGATTGCCCCTGCCGAAGAGATCGCAACGCGTGAGCGTATCGAGATGGAAGGCTTGAAGCAAAAGACAGAACTAGCGCCACTGAGAACTGAATTCTTTCAGGCTAACTACGCTAAAGCTGCCGACCTAGCTACGCTGCTGTTATCACAAACCGGCCGTATGCTAACCGACCGTGGTAGCGTAACAGTAGACGAAAGAACTAACACATTGTTAATCAGTGATACCAGCGATCAGCTTTCCGAAATTCGTTCACTGGTACACCGACTCGACGTACCGGTTCGCCAGGTTCTAATTGAATCTCGTATTGTTATTGCAACAGACGACTTCAACAAAGACATCGGTGTTCGTTGGGGTGTTAACAGAAACACAACCGGCAACGATGGTAGCGGGTTTATTCTTTCAGGTAACGACTCAGGTATTACTGAACTGGCTAACGGCGACGACTTAGGCCCAGGCCGTTTCAACGTCAACTTACCGGGTGCAAATGCTGCGGGTTCTTTGGCAGTTGCTTTAGCGAAATTACCGCTGGGGACTTTACTTGAACTGGAACTTTCAGCCATGCAGGCAGAAGGCACCGGTGAAGTTATTTCAAGCCCTCGTGTAATCACCGCTAACCAGCACGAAGCTTACATTGAACAGGGTGTGGAAATTCCTTACCTGGAAGCATCGTCAAGTGGCTCGACTTCAGTATCGTTCCGAAAAGCGGTTCTGGCCTTAAAAGTAACGCCACAGATTACGCCAGATGATCGTATTGTTATGGATCTGAAAATCAACAAAGATACTGTAGGTCAGATTTTCAGCGCTGGCTCATTAAACGTACCGAGTATCGATACTCGCGAAGTCAGCACGCAGGTGCTGGTCGACAATGGCGAAACCGTTGTTCTCGGTGGTGTGTACGAGCAGAATATACTCGACGAGGTTAATTTGGTGCCATTTTTCGGCAACCTACCCTTGTTAGGTCGATTCTTCCAACACACGACCAAGCAAGACGAAAAATCAGAACTGCTGGTGTTTGTAACACCAAAAATCATCAAGGAAAATGTGTCCTTGAGCTACTAGAACTGCTTGACCATCAGGTGGTACGTAAGGGCTCTTGCTGCGAAGCGAGGGCCCTTTATTATTTAAGCCTCGCTAAAACCCCTCTTCGTTGGGTATAGTAAGCAAAAATTTTGCGAACAAACTCTGGCATGGCCAGCATATTTCTCATAGGCCCAATGGGCTCCGGCAAAAGCACTGTAGGAAAAGCGCTTGCGAATAAACTCGGCTACGATTTTTACGACAGTGATCGGGAAATCGAGCATCGCTGTGGCGTCGATATTCCCACCATTTTTGACTACGAAGGCGAAGTGGGCTTCCGCGATCGCGAAGCGCGCATGATCGACGAACTCACTGGCCGGAAAAAATGCGTACTGGCAACCGGTGGTGGTGCCATTTTGCGCGAGGCTAATCGCGTCTGTTTGCGCGAACGCGGTCACGTCGTGCTGCTGTCAGTAGACATCAAAGAACAGCTTCGACGTGTGGGTCAGGACACTCGCCGCCCTCTTCTGCACACCGAAGACCCGGAAGCCAAACTGCGTGCACTGATGGAAGAACGCGCACCCATTTATCAAGCGCTGGCACATGTTGAAATATCCACCGACGCCCGCCGCATGCATCATGTGGTAACGCGAATTTTGAAACACCTCAAATCCAACCAGATTATTACATCGCCTACCGACCAGGCGTCTTAAACTATGCAAACAGTAGATATTGATTTTGGGCCTCGCAGTTACCCAATCCACATTGGTGCCGATTTACTCGATCAAAATGGCCTGCTAAACCAGTTCGTCACGGGTAAGGCGATGATCGTAACCAACGATACAATCGCCCCGCTTTACCTTGAGAAAGTAAAAAAGGCGCTCGGCAACACACCACATGCGCATGTCATATTGCCCGACGGCGAAGCCTACAAGCAGCTCGCAACGCTCGACCAAATATTCGAACAACTGCTGAACGAGCGCTTCGACCGAGGTTGCACCATCATCGCGCTCGGCGGTGGTGTGGTGGGCGATATGGCGGGTTTCGCTGCCGCCAGCTACCAACGTGGCGTGCACTTTATTCAAATACCTACCACGCTTTTAGCGCAAGTGGACTCATCTGTTGGTGGCAAAACCGGCGTCAACCACCCACTGGGTAAGAACATGATCGGTGCATTTCATCAGCCGGTGGCGGTGCTTGCCGATACTTCCGTGTTAAGCACGTTGTCTGATCGGGAATTCAGTGCCGGGTTGGCTGAAATCATAAAGTACGGGTTTATTATCGATGAAGCCTTTTTTAGCTGGCTGGAAGACAACATCAACGCCCTGCTCGCGCGCGATGCAGAAGCAATTACCTACGCCGTAAAACGTTCTTGCGAAATAAAGGCTGACGTTGTAGCTGCCGACGAGTACGAAAAAGGCCGACGCGCTCTGCTCAATTTTGGCCATACGTTTGGGCATGCCATTGAGGGTATTATGGGCTACGGCGAATGGCTGCACGGTGAAGCAATCAGCGCCGGCATGATCATGGCGCTCGACCTATCCAAGCGTTTATCGTTAATTGATCAATCGACCGTGGATCGCGGGCAAGCACTGCTGGCGGCCGCCAATTTACCGGTGCTACCGCCGCCCAATATTGAAGCCCAACAGTTTCTGGATTTTATGCAACGGGATAAAAAGGTCGCCGACGGTGAAATGCGATTAATTTTATTGCGCTCGATTGGCGAGGCTTTCGTAACCGCGGATTTCGACTTCGAGCAATTGTTCGCAACACTTGCGCATTTTTCGACCAATTCTGACTAATTGTATGACGCTAACAAACGTTAGAACTTTTATCAGTGTATGAAGCAAGGCCTTGAATATAGTAAGATCTCGAATTCACAGTTAACATGCTTTTCCCATGTCGCAGGTCAACGAAATGGATTACCACAACGCTGGTCAATTATCTGAATCTGCATTAGTGGAGCTACAGCTTCGCCAGCAACCCTTTGTGGGCGCTACTGAAGGGGAGTGGTTTTACGACGATATCACCGCAGAGCAACTCGAAGACATTAAGCACGCCTTAATGGCTGGCGACGATCTACTGCTCATCATGGGCCCGGAGGGCGCAGGCAAGTCCACGTTGTTGTCACAACTGGCAGCCGATAGTGGCCAACGCATTCAATGTTTCTCCGTGCGCGGTACCGAGCGGTTCAGCACCGAGAACTTGTTTGCCGGCATGCTCGAAGCCTTCAAGCGAACACCGCCAGAAGATCTCAATGCGATGCTCGACGAGCTAATCCCCTGCCTGCAAGGCATGATGGGGCAAAACACGCTGGGCGCTATTGTTCTCGACGATGCCGATCATATTCCCGAGCACGAGCTCACCAAACTGCTCAGCAGCATGTTGTACTTGAACGGCAATGACGACACTTTGCTGCGCATTGCACTGGCATCGCCGACTGAATTTGAAGAAAAAATCCCGCTGTTGTTACCTCAAGGCGCTGATCTTCCCTATTCCAGCCTGACTATTGAGCCATTTGATGCAGATCGAAGCCAGCAATATCTGGAGTTTCGTCTGAACCAGGCTGGCAGTTTCGAAGAGTTCCCATTCTCAGAAAAAGAGATGGCACAAATTAGTGACACCTCGAAGGGCCTTCCCGGCGTATTGCACGTTGTTGCTGCCGAACATATCAATGCCCGCGACGAAAATTACATACCCGAGCTACCCCCTGAACTTGCTAGCAGCAAAGGCAGCGCGTTCGGTGCGAACACGCTTAAGTATGTGCTTGGTGCATTGGCTTTGTTCATGATTGTGGGCGGCCTGCTTTGGAAAAAACCCGGCTCAACTGTCGATAACGAAGATCGCTACAAAGTCGTGGAAAGCCGAAAAATTAATGCTGAAAACAACACGCTTAATGAGAACACCGCCGAACTGGAACTGATTACAGAGACACCATCTAACGCCACGCCAACGGCCACTACAACCCCGGTTGCCAGTGTTGCAACAGACGGTGCAAGCACTGCCGATAACACAACCGGTAACACAGCCCTTGATGGGCAAGCTGAACAAGCGGCGGCGGCGAAAGCACAAGCTGAAGACGCTGCAGCAAAATTAGCCGCAGAAAAAGCCGCGGCTGAAGAAGCAGCAAAGGCGGCAGCGGCAAAGGCGGCAGCCGAAGCGCAGAAACTGGCCGAAGAGAACGCGGCAGCCGAGAAAGCCAAGGCAGAAGCTGAGGCCTCAGCCAAGGCAAAGGCTGCTGAGGCCGCCATTAACAGTGAAATTGCCAATCTGGAATCTCCGAACTGGATTCTGCTGCAAGACCCTCAGCAATTTACCGTGCAAATGAGCGCCGCCACCGACAGAAGTTCAGTGGAAGCATTTCTTGCCCGAAACAAGCTCGATGCACCTAATTCTATCTTCACATTCGACCGCTCTGGTGTTACCTGGTATGCCTTGGTGCATGGCCTTTACCCCAGTATTGAAGCCGCACGGCTCGAAATTGAAAAAATGCCCGAATCGGCTCGTAGCAATCAACCCTGGATTCGAGCAGTAGGAAGAATTCAAAAAGCACTAAAAGAACAATAATCGTGATCGTTAGGAATAAATCCTGACGTAAATGCGTTTTCTGTTAACCTTGTCAACAGCTGGACGACATCCATCGCCTCAGCTGGAAACCATTTGTAAATCAACTACAAGCTATTGAATTACATAGGCTTTATTTTTTAGCATTCAATATTGCGTATACAGGCTGTTAAGCAATTAGACACGCACACAGGGCGCACTGTCCTATTACAGCCCCTCAGGAAACAGCGCTAAGTTTCCTATGACTTTTTTTTGACCATATTCCCTCGCTATAATGGTCGACCGCACTGGCTTCCTATCGGAACCCAGCCAACTCGTACTGTATGGGCGATCACTCATGAGCTATTTGGATAATCTGGCAAAGGACGGTTTATATCGCCCTAGTTTCGAACACGATAACTGTGGCTTCGGACTTATTGCGCAAATGGACGGGCGTCCCAGCCACTGGTTAGTCGACACGGCCATCACGGCCTTAGGCAGAATGACACACCGAGGTGCCATTGGCGCTGATGGAAAAACCGGTGACGGCTGTGGTTTGTTACTCAGAAAGCCCACAGCATTTTTAAGACGCGTTGCTCTTGAAGACAACATTGCCGTTCATGGCGAGTTTGCCTGTGGCAACGTTTTCCTGAGTCAGGACGAAGCCATCGCCAGCCAATGCCGCAAAGCTTTAGAAGATGCGGTTAATGCTCGCGACGGGTTAACCTTTAACGGTTGGCGCAAAGTGCCTATCGATATCACAGCCTGTGGTGAAGAAGCACAATCCAGCGTGCCTCGGATTGAGCAGGCGTACATCAGTGCCAGCGAAGAGCTCGACAGTGCTGAGTTCACTCGTAATCTGTTTGTAGCCCGACGTAAATGTGAACTCGTCGTTGAGTCCATCGATCCGGAATTTTATATCTGCTCGTTGTCGCCCGATGTCATTCTTTACAAAGGCTTGGTTATGCCCAAGTTTTTGAGCTCTTTATACCTGGATCTTAAAGACCCAACACTTGAATCGTCGATTGCGGTTTTTCACCAACGCTTTTCCACCAATACATTACCGCAATGGCGTTTGGCGCAACCGTTTCGTTACCTTGCACATAACGGTGAGATAAACACCATTCAAGGGAATCGTACCTGGTCTAATGCCAGAGCACCAAAGCTACGTTCCGACGTATTACCAGAACTGCCAGATTTACTGCCGCTAGTATCGCAAAGTGGTTCTGACTCCATGTCGCTCGACAACATGCTCGAAGTATTACTGGCGGGCGGTATGGATGTTTTTCGAGCTATGCGAATGCTGATCCCACCCGCATGGCAAAACACGTGGGAACTTGACTCTGAACTTCGTGCATTTTTGGAATACAACTCGATGCATATGGAGCCATGGGATGGACCAGCCGGCATCGTGTTATCAGATGGTCGCTCTGCCAGTTGTGTATTAGACAGAAACGGTTTACGACCAGCACGCTATGTCATTAGTAAAGATCGGCACATTACGCTGGCTTCAGAAGTGGGTGTCTACGACTACCTGCCCAGCGAGATCACCAAAAAAGGCAGACTCAAGCCGGGTGAAATGCTGGCTATAGATACACAGTCGGGCCGCCTGTTGTTGCCACAAGATATCAGCGATATGCTGAAAAATCGCCAACCCTATTCAAAGTGGCTACAAAAGAATTCCAGACACTTGCGTTCTCGCTTGCGCGAGTTGCCACCACCAGCGCCACCGCTAAACGATGAACAGTTAAGCACCTTCGAAAAAATGTTTAACGTGACTTTCGAAGAGCGCGATCAGGTTATTCGTGTGTTGGCAGAGGGTGGTGCAGAAGCCATTGGCTCAATGGGCGATGACACACCGTTTCCAGCCTTATCGGAACATGTAAGGCCACTGTACGACAACTTCAGACAACAGTTTGCACAGGTGACTAACCCGCCGATCGATCCATTGCGCGAAACGATTGTTATGTCGCTTGAAACCTGTTTTGGTCGTGAGAAAAACCTCTTCAGAGAAACTCAGCACCACGCCAATCGCTTGCTGGTTCGATCACCGGTGCTATCCAGAGAGAAGTTCGATACTTTGCTGGCACTCAATGATGAGCCGGCTTACCAACATCACCGCGTGTCTTTGCAATACGACCCTGCAGAAACAACGCTGCAACAGAAGATCGACGAAATAGGCGAAGCTGCAATACAAGCAGTTAAAGAAGAACAAAAAGTTATTATCGTTTTATCTGATCGCGAACTGGAAACCGGCAAACTACCTGTGCATGCCTTACTGGCTACAGGCGCCGTTCATCATGCACTGATTAAAGCTGACGTTCGTTGCGATGCGAATCTGGTTGTTGAAACAGGCACAGCACGGGACCCACACCATGTTGCCGTGTTAGTGGGCTATGGCGCAACAGCTGTTTACCCCTACCTTGCCTATGAGTCAATCAGTGGCATGTGCAGAAACGGCGAAATCGAAGAAGACGATACCGCCTTACTGGAACAAAACTATCGTAAGGGCATTAACAAAGGCTTAATGAAGATACTGTCGAAGATGGGTATTTCGACTATCTCAAGTTATCGCGGCGCGCAACTTTTTGAAATTGTTGGCCTGCATAACAATGTGGTTGATAAGTGTTTTACCGGCACCACCAGCCGCATTCAAGGTATGGATTTCGCGGAACTCGAGCAAGACCTTAAAATTCTGGCAGAGAATGCCTTTAACCCGCTAACTGAAATTTCACAAGGTGGACTGCTTAAATACATCCACGGTGGTGAATACCATGCTTACAACCCAGACGTTGTTAACCTCTTACAAGCAGCAGTAAGCAGCGGCATACACGACGACTACCAACAGTATGCAGATGCCGTCGACAACCGACGTCCAGCTATGCTCAGAGATTTGTTGTCGGTTGATTCTAATAAAAAACCTGTGCCGTTGGAATCTGTAGAGTCTGTTGAGTCGATCATTAAGCGTTTTGATTCTGCCGGTATGTCTTTGGGTGCTTTATCGCCCGAAGCGCATGAAACACTCGCCGAAGCCATGAACCGTTTAGGCGGGCGCTCAAATTCAGGTGAAGGCGGTGAAGACTTAGAACGCTACGGCACCATTAAAATGTCCAAAATCAAGCAAGTGGCTTCCGGACGTTTCGGTGTTACGCCAAACTACCTGGTTAATGCTGAAGTTCTGCAAATTAAAATTGCTCAGGGTGCAAAACCCGGTGAAGGCGGACAACTACCCGGTCATAAGGTGAATAAGATGATCGCCAAGTTACGCCACAGCATGCCAGGCGTTGCATTAATTTCACCACCACCGCATCACGATATTTATTCGATCGAAGATTTAGCCCAGCTCATTTTCGACTTAAAACAGGTGAACCCTGAAGCCTTGGTGTCGGTTAAGTTGGTGGCAGAAGCCGGTGTTGGAACCGTCGCTGCAGGTGTGGCTAAAGCCTATGCCGATCTCATAACTATTTCAGGTTACGACGGTGGCACTGGCGCCTCCCCCCTGACCAGCGTGAAGTATGCGGGCTCCCCTTGGGAGTTAGGCATGTCTGAAACGCATCAGGTATTGCGTGCGAACAACCTGCGTAACAAGGTGCGCGTGCAAACCGACGGCGGTCTTAAAACCGGTTTAGACGTGATCAAGGCCGCCATACTGGGCGCAGAAAGTTTTGGCTTTGGCACCGGCCCCATGATTGCCATGGGTTGTAAGTACCTGCGTATATGCCACCTGAATAACTGTGCAACCGGTGTTGCAACTCAGCACAAAGTTTTACGCATGCGTCACTTCCACGGCAACGTAGAAAAAGTCATGAACTACATGCGCTTTGTTGCTGAAGATGTTCGACGCCATATGGCAGCAATGGGTTTTACTCAGTTCTCCGACCTTATTGGTCATACAGAACTGCTAAAACCTTTAGAAGGCGCTAAAGGGCGACAGGCAAAAATAGATTTAACACCACTACTGAGTACCGGTGGTGTGCCCGAAGATGCGCCACGTTTTTGCACACTCGAAAGAAACCGCCCACACGACAAAGGGCTGTTGGCTGAAGAGATGGTTAAGCAATGTTTGCCCGCTATTCAAAACAAGAGCGGTGGCGACTTCCACTTTACGCTAAGCAATATCAACCGATCCATCGGGGCCCGGCTCTCAGGTGAAATCGCCAAATTGCATGGCGACAGCGGCATGGCCGATAACCCGATCAATTTATACTGCACAGGCACTGCCGGCCAATCATTCGGCGTGTGGAATGCGGGTGGTTTGAATTTGTATCTTGATGGCGACGCCAACGACTATGTGGGCAAAGGTATGGCGGGCGGCAAAATTGTTGTTCGTACACCGGCAGATGCTCGATACTCTGCACGCGAGTCGGCTATTGTTGGCAACACTTGTTTGTACGGCGCAACCGGTGGCTCACTATTCGCTTCTGGCTTAGCCGGAGAACGCTTTGCGGTACGCAACAGTGGTGCAGTGGCAGTGACCGAAGGGGTTGGTGATCACGCCTGCGAATACATGACTGGCGGTTGTGTTGTTGTGTTAGGTAAAACAGGTGTTAACTTTGGCGCAGGTATGACTGGTGGTCTGGCTTATGTTTACGATCAGCACAATATTTTTGTGGATCGCTACAACCATGAGCTAATTGATATTCATCGACTGCATGCTGAGTCCATGGAACGCTACCGCGACTACCTGCTAGCGATCATCGAAGAGCACACCGCGAATACCGGCAGCATTCAGGGCCAGGAAATGCTCGAGGACTATTACAGCCTGACATCCCGATTCTGGTTAGTAAAACCAAAAGCCGCCGAGCTTTCGGACCTTTTGGCTACCCTGCAACGAGCGGCATAGGTGGTTTGCCTGCCGCTGTAGTGTATATTCACTGATATGGCAGGCCAAATACCACAACCGTTTATAGATGATCTACTGAGTCGCATCGACATTGTCGATGTGATTAATCAGCGCGTCAGCTTAAAGAAAAGCGGCAGCAACTATACGGCTTGCTGCCCTTTTCACAACGAAAAAACCCCATCTTTTAGCGTAAGCCAAACCAAACAGTTCTACCACTGTTTTGGTTGTAGCGAAAACGGCAATGCCATTGGGTTCCTAATGGCCTACGACAACATGCATTTTGTGGATGCCATAGAAACACTGGCAGAGAGTATCGGCCTTGATGTGCCGCGCGATGAAAAAGCCAAGCGCTTACACAACGACAGCCGACCACTGTATGCCTTGCTGGATGAGGTGAGTAAGCATTACCAAGCCGCACTCAAAGACGACGAAAACGCCATCGAATATTTAAAAAAACGAGGCCTCAGTGGCGAGATAGCCAAACAATACGCCATCGGTTTTGCACCCGATGGATGGGACGGACTTAACAAAGCGTTTCCAAAAAATGAAGCCGATTTAATAAAAACCGGCATGCTCATAAAAAACGACAAAGGCCGAACTTACCAACGGTTTCGTAACCGCATCATGTTTCCCATTCGAGACCGACGAGGCCGCGTTATCGCCTTCGGTGGGCGCGTACTGGATAACGAAGAACCCAAATATTTAAACTCACCAGAAACGCCTCTGTTTCATAAAGGCAGTGAGTTGTATGGCTTGTATGAAGCCCGAAAAAGCGCGCAAGAGCTCGGTACGGTTGTCGTGGTTGAAGGCTATATGGATGTAGTAGCCCTGGCGCAACACGGTATCGAAAATGCAGTTGCCACGTTGGGCACAGCAGCCAACCAGCAACACAGCGATATTCTTTTTAAGTTAGTGCCCAACATCGTGTTTTGTTTCGATGGCGATAAAGCAGGCAGGTCAGCTGCATGGCGTGCGTTACAAGCGACATTGCCGTGCCTTACCGACGGACACGATGCGCATTTTCTGTTCTTACCCGATGGCGAAGATCCCGATTCAGTCGTTACACAAGGCGGAGCCGCCGGATTCAACGACCTATTAACATCACGACAATCCATTATCGATTTCCTGTTTGCGCATTTATCCATCAACCTTGATTTAACCAGTATTGGTGGCAAGGCAACGCTTGCCGACAAAGCCAAGCCGTTATTGGAGACCATACCCAAAGGTGTTTACAAACAGCTTGCCACGCGTAAACTCGAAAAGCTTATTGGCTTATCGTTGGGAAGCGAACGGGCCGGAGCATCAAGGCCTACCGCAAAAAAACAAAACAACGCACCCAACAACTTACAAAACCTCACGGCAATGAGCCGAGCCGTTCTTATTGCCTTGCAACACCCAGCTGTTATTCATGAAGTGAACATCGAACAGTTTAAGATAGACACATCAGTGCGTGGTGCCGAAGTTC
>CALDTX010000198.1 GCA_937923565.1 uncultured Granulosicoccaceae bacterium
GAGACTGGTTGATACTTCAGGGGAGTTCTGATTTACTTAAAAAGGCGATTAAAACACCGCATGTGTTAGTGTCTGATGTACCAAAAGATCCTACATTACCTGCAGACAAACTGATATTGAATTTGCTAAACGTCTATTTCAGACGAGAGAAAAAAACGTTAGATATTCCAGAGCTGGATCTGGATAAGCCAAAGGGCCGCGTTTGGTCAGAACAACAGTTTAACGGCCAGTTTCCTGAATTGTCCAAACATTACGATTTGATTTAGGATTTAGGTGTAGTTAGAGAACATTAGGAACTCAGTTCGTTTATAACGAATTTAGCAACAGCCCAAAACAAAGGTTCGGAAGTTGCTTCCGGTAGCCCTCGGCACAGGGTTTCTAACTCCAAAGTCTACATAATTGCCGATATTGTTCTAGTGGATACTTCAATGCTTGAGTACTTAAGTTGTTACTTCCAAATACTCCTTCGGTGTTAGGTCAGTTTTCCAATTGTCCAGCGCAGCTACTGTTTGCGCACCATCATACCAACCAATTTTATAATCAGTAACGAGATCTTCAGAGCGACTAGCAAATACTTGACTTCTTAGTGGCGTCTCCGGCTTAACGGTCACAATGTCAATATCGGCTTGATGATGTTCAATAAATTGCAGTGCTTCTTTTTGAGCAGCTTCATGGCATTCAAGCATTTTTAATAGTTGGGTAGGCAGTACACGAATTTTCCGAAACTGTTCGAGTCGATGGCGCCAGCTGGAGTCTGTGTTATTGCTGCTTGTTCGAATAACGATGATACGTTTCGCACCTTGCTCTACAGCGCGTTTTACTGGAATAGGGTCTGCAATGCCGCCGTCTACTAAAGTACGCCCACCAAATGGTACCCCGGGCTTATATAAAAACGGAATGGCGCTTGAGGCTTTTAGGCCATCCACTACCGTGCTTTCATCAGGCTCGAGGTAAATGGGTTCGAGGGTTTCCATATCGGTTGCAACGAAATACAGCCGGCGCTGCTTTTGTATTTTCGTTATTCGCTGATAAGGCAGCAAGTAGTCAGGATCGTTTAGGGAGCGGGCGAAGTAGCTGTCCAGATCAACGATGCCTTGTTCGCCGACCCAGCGATAGGGTACAAAGAAGCCTGGTGCGTTTGTGAGGTCTTCGATAGCGCGACGTGCGTAGCCTGGCTGATCGAGAAAAAAGCTCAGCAGATTCTGTGCGCCAGCGGAAACGCCCAAGCCCATGGTAAAAGGATTGAATCCAAAATGATGGAAGGCATCCAATACGCCCGCAGTATAAATACCGCGTTGGCCACCTCCCTCTGCAACTATCGCTGTGTGGTCCATAGCGACATAGTAAGCTAGGCAAAAATTTATTTCCATTGCGAGATGTAGATCCAGTTCACACTCGCATGGATAATGTGTTTGCGGGTACTTGCTTTGTAGCAACCCTTTGGCTAATTACCTTCGTTTTCAGCACCTTTGAGGTGGGTTAAGCCAAACGTCATTAGTAGGCCGCTCGCCGCCAATGTGGCAAGAAACATAAATGCCCAATCGTAGTTTCCTGTTGAATCAAAAATCCAACCGGCAAGTAAAGGACCCGCTGCACCACTGAATGCGCCAAAGAAAATCACAGTGCCAAAAATAGTACCTAATGCTCTCATACCGAAATACTCAGCAAGCGTTGGCGACACGACGGTAAAGAAACCACCGTGTGCAATACCGTAGATGAGCGCGAAACCAAACAGGTAACGAGGGTCATCAATTAACCGTAACAACAGCAAACTAATTAGAAGCAGCGTAAAGCAGATAAGGTATCCTTGCTTGCCGCCGATTCGGTCGATACCCCAACCCAGTGTTAATCTGCCAAGTATACTGACTGCACCAATCGTTGATAACACTGAAGCAGCTGTTGGGGCATCGAAACCTAGGTCTTCTGCATGAACGACTATGTGTACCGGTATGGTCATTAAAGAAGCGAATAGCATAAATTGCATCGCGCACAGTAACCAAAACTGGCGGGTGCGCCGCACCTCAGTAAAAGAAAGGCCTTGTTGCCCCGCGCTTTGGCCCTCTGAATTCTTTAGTAGCGGTGGTTTGTCTCCGATAAGCCAAGCAGCTATTAGCAGTATGGTGAGCGCGACTATGCCCATATAGAGAAATGATTGCCGCCAGCCGAACATACCAATTAGAAATGCGGCCGCTAAAGGTACTGCAACTTGCCCACAGGCCGTGCCCACTTTCACCACACCTGTCATGCGACCACGTTTAGTATTAAACCATCGCGCAATAGTTGAAAGAGTAACAACGTCGTGTGATGCCATACCGAGACCGATTGCCACGCCGAAAAGTAAGATTGCGTGCCAGGGCTCACTCACTTGCGATAGTAAAGCGTAACCGCAACCGTAAATGACGCCCGATGCAATCAGTACCCAACGAGGTCCGAAGCGATCGTTCAGGCGGCCAGCACTGATTGCAAGAAGTCCCATCACCAAAAAAGCCAGCGAAGTACAAGCCGACAGGGTGGTGCGTGACCAGCCGAGTTCACTCTCAAGTGTTGAGAAAAATACGCCAAAGGCGAACACTCCACCAATCACGGTAAATTGAACAAGGGAGGCGCCTAGTACAATCGGGGCTCTGTTGCGTTGCGCAGAACTATTCATGTTTTCAGATAAGGGTAGATTGTTTGCTTGCAACAGCAGCTTATCGATACAGCACTGCAATGGATGTAGTCAATTGTAAAGCAGTTTTCGATGGTAGAGTAGTTAGCTTTTTAGGTAAGTGTATTTACAACGTTGTATCGACGGCAAACGCCTTACGCGGCCTTATTTACGCGCTGACGTACTTCTTCAATAGCTTTTATTAACAGCTCAGCTTTGACCGGTTTCGATAGAAGATACCCCTGCACGCTATCACAGCCAGCAGTGCACAACCACTCTAGTTCTTTTTGAGTTTCCACACCCTCCGCAAGGCAGGTGGTCTCTAGGCTTTTAGAAATAGCTAAAATGCCGTTGACTACTGCTTGCTTTTTAGCATCCTGTTCAACGCCATCTACAAATGAGCGATCAATCTTGATGCAATCGATTGGCAACTGAATAAGATAAGTTAAAGAGGCGTAGCCGGTACCAAAATCATCAAGTGCAATACGAACACCCACAGCACTCAGCTGTTCAGCTAACACACAAGCATGCTCTGGGTGCTTAAGAAATGCGGTCTCCGTTAGTTCAATTTCTAAAGTTCTGGCGTCAATACCTGATGAACTGATCGCGTTCTTTAAGCGTTCTAAAAGGTTGAGCTGAGGAGAAAATTCTACTGCCGAAATATTAACGGCTAAATTCAACCGGGGATACGTTTTTTGCCATTCAACCATATCGGCGAGGGCATGCTTTAGCACCCAATCGGTTACTGCGCCTATAAGTCCGCAGTTCTCCGCGATGGGAATAAATACATCGGGTGGTATAAAGCCCAACTTATCATGGTGCCAGCGTATTAGTACTTCAACGCCGTGGGTCTGCATGGTATGAATGTCAAATTGAGGTTGATAGACAAGTGAAAATTGATCTTCGTCCAAAGCCACCAACAGCTCTTTTTGTAGTTGCATACGATAAGACAATTCATCAGCTAGCTCCTGAGTGAAAACAAAATATTGGTTCTTGCCAATACTTTTTGCTTTGTACATCGCAATATCGGCATTCTTGATGAGTTCGTTGGCTGTTTTGCCATGCTGTGGAGATTTACATATACCTACACTCATACTCACTTTCAATTGCTGATTTGAAATAGCGAAAGGCTCACAAATGTTTTCGATAAGCTCGTTTGCCAGTGTTTCAACCGATTTCCGGCTAGTCATTTTTGTCAGTAGGATCATGAATTCATCACCACCAATACGGGCGAGAGTATCAGTTGGAATCAGGCTTGCTTGCAGGCGGTTTGATACTTCGATTAGTACTTGGTCGCCGGCCACATGGCCTAGTGTATCGTTTATATTTTTGAATAAATCCAGATCCAGGTACATGATGCAGACATCATTGTGTGTTATTGCATCAGCAATTGCTATTCTAAGTTGTTCGTTGAACTCTTTACGGTTACTCAGCCCGGTTAGCGGATCTGTCTTTGCTTGTCGTACTGTTTCCATTTGTGCGCGAATGCGCTCCAAGGTAGAGTTTGCCAGTCTTGCAAGCGTGTTTAACACTGACATAGTGTCATCTATGTTTAGGTCTGTTCCGTGTGAGCTAATATTCAAACAGCGGTTGGCTTGCCCTATACCACTTATTGGAAATGACCAAATGTGGTTATAGCCGAGTTGTCCGAGCGATTTGTGTGCTCTATTCTTAGAGTTAAGCAGATCAGTAAAATACATTTGTTTACCACGGATCAAGCTGTCTTCCAAGCCTGAGTCTTTTAGTAGTACCAAAGTACCTTGAGTATCTGAGCTTTTTCCCACGAGTCCTACAATTTTTACAAAGTTCGGGTCTTCGTCGATCTCGCAATAAGTAACACGTCGTGCGTTAGCCAAGTCCTTTGCGCATTCTGCAACAAGTCTCAATGCATCCTCGACTGATTCAGCGCCTAGTAGTTTTTCGCTCAGGACGTTGAGGTACTCTAAATGTGTGGTGTAAAGTCGTTGCCGTGATACCAAGCCATCCGATTGAAATGCAACCGTGTGTGTAATCGAAGTAGCCAGTAGCGCAGATATTTTTTCTAGCCTGAATTTGTCTTCTTGTTTGTAAACGTGATTAGCTGATGCAATGTTAATAGTGCCCACAATTTGCAATCCAGAAATCAACGGCACGATAAGCACCGAAACCATACCCGCTTTGTGCAACATCAAGTTGATTTTTCTATCGAGATTATCGCTGGGTTGGTAAATAATCGGGTTTGCAACACTGTGCGAGTAAGCTTGGTATGTCGAAAACGACACCATTTTCTCGCCTCGACTAACGTCTATTGCTACGCCTTCGGCGTTATACAGCGCGAGTATCTCAATGCTTTTCTCATTGGTACAGTAGTGTGTAATTGTGACATGGTCGGCGGGTAGAATTTCGGGGATAAACCGTACAATGCAATCGTAAATTTCATCTGTGGAGCTAAGTTCAGAGATGCTCTCAATAATACGACCCAGTTTGGTTAGTACGGTGTTTTCGGCGATTTTCATTAGATTTGGAGCTAATGCAAGTTAGGTGAAATAAATGTTTGTTAGTTGCCGATCTGAGACGTCTATTAATTATGGGCAAGCTTGGTGCCACTGCTTAGTAGAAATGTTAACTAATAACAGTTACATTAGAGTTGCCGAACACATTTAAAACGAAAAATATTAATACCAGAATTTAACTATAGATTAGCGCTTTACAAATATGAATGCCAAAACTACTTCTAATGCGAACGCCAGCCGTAAACAAATATTGTCTATTGATGGCGGTGGAATACGCGGGTGCCTAACATTAGGTTATTTGGAATCGATTGAAAAAGTAGTGCGAAAAGAGCTTGATGATGATTCTGCGGTATTGTCCGATTATTTTCATTTAATTGGAGGCACTAGCACAGGTGCTTTAATAGCAGCGCAGTTAGCACTGGGGTTTGATGTAAAAACCATAAAAAAACATTACAAAATATTAGGACCAAAAGTTTTTTCAAAACCCGCTCATTGGATTAAGTACGTACCCGTTATTGGTCGTGTTAGATCAAAGCTATTTACTAAATGGTCTGTGAAGCCGTTAGAGAAAGAAATAAAAAAAATAATTTCTGAGAAAATTACTTTGGGATCGTCAAATATTAAGACTGGTTTATGCGTAGTCACAAAACGGGCAGATAATTTCAGTACTTGGCCTTTTATAAATCATCCAAATGGTAAATTCTTCGAAGATAATAGCGACATACCATTATGGAAGCTGTTACGGGCGAGTTCGGCAGCACCGACTTATTTTCAACCGATTGAGCTTGATGTTGGTTTGCCAACTAAGCCCGATTTTGGGATGTTTATAGACGGTGGTGTGAGTATGTCGAATAATCCGTCTTTACAGCTTTTCCTTATTGCGACGCTCAGTGGATTCCCCTACGGCTGGCCTGCAACTGAAAAGGATTTACTGATAGTGTCTGTTGGCACAGGGTATTGGAAACGGCGGCTGCATACGCGCAAACTGAAAAATCCATGGAATATATTTTGGGCAAAGAACATACCTGAAATGTTAATGCAAGATGCATCCGACAATGTAGAGCTTATGATGCAGTATTTGTCTAACTCGCCAACAAGTCGTTCTATTAACTATGAGATAGGGGATCTGTCAAACGACACCTTATCAGGTGAACCCTCTTGCTCCTACATTCGATATAACGTTGAACTTGAATTGGGGAAGAACTTTCGTAAGTATGAGGCTGTTAGGAATCCAAAATTAGTGGAAATAATGTCGACTTTTAGCGAAACTGATATAAATCGGCTAAGAGAGATGGACGTTGGAGGCAATGCCAATGAACTTATAAAGCTGGGTGAAATATTCGCATCTGAGGAAGTTAAAGCTGAGCATTTTTCCTAAAAATACTCAGCTGCTTAACTTGCGAAGCTGGCTTCACCGACTTCTTATGTGCCGGTGGAAAGCCACTATTTTTATGCCTTGGTCGCTTAAGTCAATGTAAGCTTTTACGACTAATAAGCCTTTGTAACTACTCCGGCAGTATTCCCTTTAAGTATTTAAACGCCTCGCTATCAGTAGACAACACCAATGTTGTGTTAGCGCCAACCGCCGACTTATACATTTCCATGGTTTTCACAAATTCGTAAAACGCTGCTGACTCGTCGCTTTGATCGTAGGACTTTGCGTATATTTCGGTTGCAATTGCATCGGCGTTACCTCTGATTTCCTCCACCTCTTTATAGGCTTCAGAAGTGATGCGGTTCATCTCGCGTTCGCGATTACCGTTAATGCGGGCTGCTTCTCCGTTGCCTTCACTTCGAAAACGCTCTGCGATTTGTCGGCGTTCACTGATCATCCGATCATATATTTTTGGTCGAACACTTTCGTTGTAGTTGATGCGTTTAAATCTGATATCCAAAAGCTCAATGCCAAACACACTGATTTTTTCCGCAGCTGCTGTAAATATTTCATCTTCTACCGCCATGCGTCCTTTTTGTATGGGGACAAGACTACCCAGAGTAGCAAGGTCTTCTTCCGACAAAGAAGAGTCGCGTTTGGGCTGTCTGTCTTTAGTGGAGCGAACAATTTCGATAAGCTCGTGCTTTGCCACGGCATTGCGTGTTTCACTACCGAGAATATCGTCTAACCTGGATTGAGCGCTGCGCTCGTCGCGTAAACGCAGAAAATACTGCAAGGGATCAACGATTCTCCATCGGGCGAATAGATCTACCGCAATATACAGTTTGTCTTTTGTTGGCATATTGCTTGGGTTGCCATCCCATTCCAGAATCCGTTTTTCGATAGAGTTAGCTTTTTGAATAAAGGGAACTTTAAACTTTAAGCCTGCTTCTTTTATCGGCTCACCGACTGGTTTTCCAAATTGTGTCAGTATCACTTGATCCGTTTCCTGCACCACGAACATTGACGCAAGTGTCAATGCTATAAGCAACGCTAGAATTAAACCAAGACCGCCTTTAACAATATTCATGGTTTAACTCCTGGTGAGTTTTGTAGGTGCATAAGCGGTAGGATCTGTTGAGCCGATTCATCAACTACAATTTTTGAATCAACTTGAGGCAACACTTCCTGCAATGTTTCTATGTAAATACGTCGACGGGTAACATCCGGCGCTTTTAGATACTCGGTAAGAATGGAATTGAATCGGGCTGCATCACCTTCTGCCTCGTTTATACGTTTTAAACGATATCCATCGGCTGCTCGAATACGCTGATCTTTTTCGCCTTCAGCTAAGGGGATCACTTTGTTATAGTCGCGTCTGGCTTCATTGATCAATCGCTCTTTTTCTTGCTGTGCCTGATTTACTTCATTAAAAGATTCTTGCACGGGCTTGGGCGGATTGATGTTTTTCAATTGCACCTGATCGATACTGACGCCGATACCATACTTTGCCGTTAGCATCTGCATTTTGGCTAGCGCTTCGTCTTCGATTTCTTGGCGGCCAATAGTAATAACTTCATCCACTGTACGATCACCGACCACTTCTCTCATTACCGATTCAGATAAGTCCCGTAAAGTTTCACCAGGGTCCCGCACATCGAATAAATAATTCTTCGGCTCGGAGATTCGGTATTGCACGACCCATTCAACCAAAGCGGCGTTTAAATCGCCAGTAACCATTTGACTCTGATTCTGCGTGTCACTGCGGCTTTGGGCAGGGTTAGTTGCTCCGGCAGTAGCAAACCCAAATTCTTGTTTCAATTGACGTTTAACCGGAACGATGGTTACAACGTCAGCGCCAAATGGCAGTTTAAAATGTAACCCCGAACTTTCTTCTTTTATGTATTTGCCAAACCGTTGAACAATTCCCACTGAATCACTGGGAACCGTGTAATAGGATGTATAAACAAGCAATGCAAAGCCTGCCAGTGCCAATATGCCAACACCGCGGAAGAAGCTGCCAAGGTTGGGTAGCTTGATAGGTGGAGGTCCCCCTTTTGGGGTGCCTGCATTAGGGAAAATAGTGGGGTTAGCCATCTGTTGCACTCAAATGTTGCTTAGGTACCCTTAAAGATAGTGTATGCAGCTATGAAAGAACGGCTATTTTTCAGGTTTCAAACATTAATGCAGAGTGTTGATGTAGGAAAAGAATGACAGCGATAGCTGCTATTAGTCGTCAAATATTTGAAATCGAAGTTTGCTTTAACGTCAGGAAAAAATGTAGATAGGCTTTTACTAAATATATAGTAATAGTCACAGATAATTGACAGGGTGTGATGTTTAAATTCATTTGTGCAGAGCGTTCTGTATGCGCCAATTTAATATTTAATTACGCCTGTAAATTGAGTGATTCACTTAATTATAAAATTCTATCCTGTAAAAGGATGATTTTAAAATGAAATATTATTCCTGAGAATGGTAACGAATCTAAATTTAAAAACAGTAAAATAGTGCTTGTCGTAAGCTTAAACTCATGAGAAGATCCGAAAAAATGATGTAAGTACTAGCGTGTTGTTATTCATGTTAGTTACGGCGAACTCGTTAATCGTATGGGTTCCACTCCAATAAAATTTGAATTTAACTATTTGTACCGACAGGATTATGCAAGTCGGAATAATTTAAAAAAACCAAAACTGATTAAGCAAGAAAAATATTAATTGTTAAAAGTAAAATTTAGCCCTTTCAATAATACGGAAGGATATCGAAATGACAGCTTAGGGAAAATTAATGTCTGCTAATACTCTTCCATTGGGATCACACCTTATTGCGGAACTGCATGGTTGTAACCAAATAGATAATCCAGAATTTGTTAAATCCGAAATGGTGCGTGCTGCAATCGCGTCCGGAGCAACCGTTCTGCGTTCTGATATTCATAATTTTGGCGACGGATATGGTGTTACCGGCGTCGTCTTACTGGCTGAGTCACATATAAGCATCCATACATGGCCAGAATATGGCTATGCTGCACTGGATGTTTTTGTTTGTGGCCAGGCTAATCCTCAAATTGCCGTAGATGTTTTAAAGAGTTCGTTCAATGCCGATCGGGTGGAAGTTGAACGAATCTCACGGGGTGTCACCGTCGCCGAAGGAGTATGAAAACGTGTCTAAGAAAACTGTATCAATACTAAAAGAGCGCCGAGCTGGAGAAAAGCGGGTAATCCTTTTGCCTAACGGTGTTGAAAAACTGACAGCCGCTGGCTATCAAGTGAAACTAGAGTCTGAAGCTGGATTGCTTGCTGGTTTTGATGATGCTGCTTATCGTGCAGTTGGGGCTGAAATTGTAGATACGGAGTCGGCGTGGAACGATTCTGATGTTGTCTTTAAATACAAAGCACCGGGCCCTGAGGAATACAAATACTTTCGTAAGGGTATGCATCTAGCGAGTTTCATGCACGCTGAAGGTAATCTTGAGTTGGTTGAATCTATGCGTGCCAGCGGTATGTCGGGTTACGCTTTAGAATTTTTCAGAACCGACGTTGGTTACTACCCTGTGCCTGTGTCCGATAATGAAATCTCTGGAAAGATGGCGATCATTCTTGCGTCCTATCACTTACAGAGTCATATGGGTGGCAGTGGTGTATTGATGGCTCATGTTGCAGGGGCACGTAGAGCAAAAGTTGTGGTTATCGGTTATGGCAATGTGGGTGGTGGTGCTTCACGACTTGCAGCTGCGATGGGTGCCGAAGTGAAAGTGTTCGGCACGCGCTGGGATGGTGTGCGTCAGTTTATGTCCACAGTTCCAGCTAACGTTGAATGCTTAATCAACACACCCGATGCATTAGAACAAGCTGTGCTTGAGGCAGATGTCGTTGTTGGTGCAATCTTGATATCCACCCACGATACGGCCCCAATGCTCAACGAAGACCTGATCAGTCGGATGAAAAAAGGTTCGATCATTGTTGATGTTACTTGTGGTTACGGTAGCGGTTATCTGCCCACCTTCGACAAGCTCACAACCTATGATGAACCGTTCTATGAGCGTCACGGTGTTCTGCATTGTAAAATCGATGCGATGCCAGCCTCTGTTCCTATCACTGCTGCAGAAGCAACAAACTCCAATGTCTGGCGATACTTACTGTCGATGGCTGAAGGAATCAATAGCGGAAATGGTGATAATGTTTCTGAAGCCGGTTGCGTCGTTGCCAACGGTGAAGTCGTGCATCCGGAAGTAATACGTCACATCAATATGCAGGCGAGTGCATAGCTAATGTCGTATAGCCAACGGGCCGAGATCTACGAAGTTGAGTATCAGGAAGAACGAGACGTACCTTTTGTGCTGTCTTTGTTAAACGCTTCTAACGGCCGTGTAGTCGAGTTACCGTGCGGAGCCGGGCGTTTATCTCGTCATTTGGCACATAAAGCGAAAACACTTGATGTCGTTGATCTGGAGCCCCAAATGGTTGAACGGGCCGTTGCTGCGGCTAATGCTTCTAACTCTGCTTGTAAAGTAACAGGCCATGTACAAGATATGCGTAGCCTGTTGCTGGAGCATCAGGTTGATTTCGCTATCCTTCCTCGCGAAGGCCTACAGCTTGTACCTCCGCATGATGGTGAGAAAGTGCTTTCGGCCATTGCGGCCAATCTTGCGCCCAATGGTTTGTTGCTAATTGATCTTGCGCGTTTCGTTAGCGTCGTGGGAGATAATGATCCTGACTACTATAAACACGGTCAGTTTGATGGTGCGGCAACACTCGACTGGACACGCCAGCTTTCCGACGGTACATCATTCAGCCGATCTACCGCGCAAAGTGATAAAGGTGATTCCATAGTTTTCGATATGCAATACGTGCAGGGTTCTAATCCGCCGAAAGAATGGTCAGCGCAGATGCAAATATATCGTTACAACCGTGAGTGGGTAGTTTCTTCAGTGCCAGAGGGTATGCAACTGGAAGCATTCTATGGTGATTACGATCGCTCTGCGTTGCGTGAAAACTCGACTCGAATAATAGCGTTACTGCGGAAACTTCCAAAGGGACCTCCGCGCAAAGGCGTTATCCGTTGACTTCTCCAAGTGTAGGGCAGAAAGAGATTGTTGGTCTGTTCGCCGCCTTTATCGGGTCTGTTTATGGCTTTGGTATGTATCTCTTCCCGGCGATTGTCGAATCGATTAGGGCTGACATCAGTTTTTCTTATGGCACGATGGGGCTTATCTCCGGTGCCGTTCAGGTAGGCTTCTTAGTCTCTTCACTCCTTGCTGGTTTCTTTACGCTACGTTTTGGGGCCATTAACTTAATCCTGTTTTCAATTATTCTGTGTGCAATCTGCTTAGCAGGTTTGACGATGGTTGGTCATGTCTATACGTTGGCTGCGATACTGGTCGTTTTGGGTGCATGTGCATCGCTCATTTGGGTGCCTATGGTTGAGGTTTCGCGCGAAGTCATTTTGCCGAAAAATCGCGGTAAAGCGTTAGGGTTGATGTCTTCCGGAACCAGTTATGGCGTTTTTATTAACAGCGCTTTGTTAGCCACTGTACTGCCGTTGTATGGTTGGCGAACGATGTGGGCAATTACCAGTGTTGTTGTTGCCTTGCTTGCTTTTTATGCCATTGTTCGTCTTGCACCCCTGCGCAACAATCATAAGAAAGCGGCGGAAGCCCCTACAACAAAAAAGATGAGTAGCCGGGAGCGTATAAAGGCTTTGCCCCGTCCTTTAGTTGGCGCTATTCTGGTAACAATGTTTCTTAATGGCATATCTTGTATGTCGTTTCAAACCTTTCTTTCTGCATACCTAATTGGTGAGGTGGGTCTCGACGAGAAGCGTGCTGCTTCTGTTTGGGGTGGTATTGGTATTGTTGGTATGTTCAGTGGATTTTTAATGGGTGCACTAGCCGATAAAATCACTATCCGTAAAGGTATGATCGTGACCTATCTGGTACTTTGTGTGGCGGCCGTTGCTCTTATTTTTAGTGGAAAGAGTGGTTTGGAATTTTTACTTATTTATGTGGCGGCTTTGGCGTTTGGGTTGTCGTTTTATGCAATCTTTGGATTGGTCCCAGCTTATATTAGTCACCTGTTTAGCGATGGCAATGCGGCGTTAGTATTTGCGTTTGGCAATGTGGCATTGGGCTTAGGCGGTGTTTGTGGGAACCTATTTGGTGGCTACAGTAAAGAATTTACTGGTTCTTTCAATTTACTTTATCTCGCTATACTGATAACGGCATTGCTGTCGGCAATCATTACTTTGTTTCTTCCCAGTGAAGTTCAAAGTGAGTATGGTCCTGAATTTCAGCCGGTCTAAATAAGGACGTTTGTATGGAAGATACAACACTAGAAAACGATACAACGGTGGAAGCTGTTGGTGGCTGGTTAAAAGAGGCTGAAGGTAAGATCGAACGAGGTCATCGCCGACTTATCGATATTAGCCTTGATGCATTGAACCCAGAGTACATGGCTTATTTCGAAGATTATCGAAGCCGTTACTTCAACGATAAATTAATGCCTGGGCAGGGCGTAGAGGAAATACTGGTAGCTTTAAGAGAACACGGAGAAACGCCGGACCGGTGGATAGACTTAGG
The DNA here is from genome assembly GCA_937923565.1 of uncultured Granulosicoccaceae bacterium. GTDB lineage: Bacteria > Pseudomonadota > Gammaproteobacteria > Granulosicoccales > Granulosicoccaceae > Granulosicoccus. Next base: position 13,089 of record CALDTX010000198.1, read on the forward strand.
TGCTGGCGTTACCACTTTGTTTTGGTCTATTGGTGTCCGTAATCCTGGTCAAATTATCGCCTGCGATCTTGTGCCAGAAGCACTCTCTGTGCTTTCTCAATTTAAAGACAGCAACGAGATGCCTCCCTGCTATTCAGAAGCCATGGCGATCATCGATACAACACAGGCAGAATTTGACATTACCCGTCAACGTACATGGGATTATCATGTGTTTGACTGCCATGCTCCGTGGACGCTAGCTGAATATAGTGATGGTGCTAACCTCATCACAGCCATTGGTTGTTTTGGTATAGCTCCAGATTCTGCACACTATGCGAAAGCGTTCAAGGCAGCAGCCCAGAATGTACGTGCAGGTGGTCGATTTATTGGAGCAGACTGGGTTCGAAGTGCAGCATTCGTTGAGAGCGAAGGGCATAATAATGGTTATGTATCGTCAGAACTAACCAAACGTTGTGGTGACGATTGCGGGCTAAAATTACTTGAGTGTACTCACGTTCCGATTCAAGGTGATCCTAATTATGATTCAGTGCTTGTCTGGGCCTTTTCATCATAGTGCTAGCAAACAGTGACGGCGCTTGCAACTGAATACCTGAGCCAGTTAGGTGGCCGAGTAGAAGCCATTGAAGCCGCCGCCGATACCATTCTAGCGCAAGTTGGTATTCGTTTTGACGACGATCCACAAACCTTAGAGCTTTGGCATGCGCAAGGTGCGCGTGTTGTTGACACAACCGTCTTTTTAGACGGAGCACAGTTGCGTGAGATTATTCGCGCAACATCGCCTACACAGTTCACCTTAGTAGCTCGCGATAAAACTCAAGATTGCATTGTCGGGCGTGATCATCCGCCTATTTTTGCACCTGTTTATGGGCCACCGGATGTTTTGCTACGCGATGGTCAACGCACGCCGGGTTCTAGGCAGTTATACCGCGAACTGGTTGCAATGGCAGATGCTTGCGATGCAATGCGTAATACCGGACACATGCTCTGTGTATTAAATGATGTGCCTGAGCATGATCGTCCGGCAGAGATGGCACAAGCGCATCTGGATGTTTCTACCAAGCCTTTTATGGGAACGATGATGTCTCCTAGTGCGGCGTTAGACGTTATCGACTTAACCCGGGCTGCCACCAGCAGAGAGTTACAATCAGATAACGCGGCTTGTCATTTATTGCACTTGGTAAATTCCACGCCACCTCTAACCTATGGTGCTAACCCGTTAAAATGTTTGCGTGCTGTCGCCGAGAAGGGAGAGGGCTGTTTAGTAACTTCTTTTATGATGTTAGGTGCAACCGGTCCCGCTTCTGTTGCTGGCGCGTTAGCGCAAGGCTACGCAGAATGTTTAGCTGGCCTTGCATTGGCCCAACTTTGGCGCCCTGGCACGCCGGTTGTTATGGGCCTTTATGCAACGCAGTTTTCTATGCGTTCTATGTTGCCGTGGTTTGGTGATCCTTTGTCGCAAACAGTGCAGTTTCATGCCGTCAAACTGGCTCGTCACTTGGGTGTACCGGTGCGCGGTGATGGTGGTCTTACGTCGTCTTGTGTTGACGATGCGCAAGCTGGCTCTGAAGGCAGTCGTGCAACGTCTGCAGCCATTGTGGCCGGTTGCGACTTCATTCTTCACTCAGCTGGTTGGCTGGAGAGTGGGCGTTGTGTATCGATCACAAAATTTGAACGTGAAGCGGCTGCCTTGTCGGCAGAATTAGCGTCCTTCAGGCAGCCATCGATAAATACATGAAATTTATTTGAATGATCCCAGCATGAGTGTTTTGGGTAACCATAACGCCACTTCCGGAAGTTGTGTTGATGCGGTATTCGATGTGAGCGGTAACCCACATCAGGTATGGTGGTATTCCACCAACTGAGAGACAACACAAAGTTTCTCTTACTTACATTGCCAGATACGAGTCTTTGTTGCCTGCGTGTGCTAGTGCGTATGCATCATCAATTCATTACACGTGAGATGACAACGGTTGCCTTATTAGGCGTGAGTCTTGATTTTTTCAGGGTCATAGAGCGGACTATCAACAATGAAAGCTGTTGTGTTGATCTCGGCGCTACTCACGTTTAATTTGGCCCCGATTATGGCGATGTTGACACTGACATGGGCAAGCGCAATTGATTTATTGAGTCTGTGAGAAAAGGCTGGGCTGTTGATAACGCCTACCGTTTGGCCTTGGTATAGCAAATGTTCTCCACCGTTAACCATATCGGTATGATCAATTGCCAAACAAACATTTTTTATTTTTTCGTGTCCTTTGGCTGCCATTAATGCTTCATGACCTCGGTAAGCGGTTTTAGTTTTTGCAACGGTAAACCCCAGGCCGACTTCCCATGGAGTATGCTCGGTTGTCATGTCGTAGCCATAAAATAATAAGCCAGCTTCAAGCCGAACTTTATCGAGAGCTGCGAAAGAACAAGGCATGACACCCGCTTCAACAAGTTTATCCCAAACTTCGCACACAACGCTTTCATCAACAAACAATTCGTAGCCCCGTTCGCCTGAGTACCCAGTTCTTGAAACGCGACAGTGCTTACCAAAGAGCGTAGCCCTTGTGTGTTCGAAGTAGCGCAGTATAGATAGGTCGATATCGCAATTTGCGTTAAGTACATCTAACGATGTTGGTCCTTGTACCGATATATTGTGTAGTTCGTCGCTAAATTGCAGGCTAACGTTTTTACCGTTAGCTGATGCTTCCAGTAAGGCCATGGTGTCGCCAGAGCCATGCACTATCATCCATTCGTGACCATCATTATTGGAAACAATCGCATCGTCTGCCATCGTGCCTTGCTCTGTTAGCACGCTAAGATAAGCCGATTGACCGGGCTCAATATTATGGATGTCTCTGGTGGTTAAATGATTCAATACGTCCGCTGCATCTGCTCCTCGAATAAATACTTTTTTCAGCGGTGACATATCGAACATGCCAACGGATTCTCGAACCGCATCGTGCTCATCGTTAGGGTTTGAATGGTAGCTCCATGCTGTGCCCATGCCATTCCAGTCTTCTAAGCCTGAGCCTAGTTGCGTATGACGTGATGCAAGCGCTGATGTTCTGCTGAGTTCTTCGGTCATGGGTTTCTCCAATTAATACCATTCATCTGACTGTTGTGCCTTACGTTCTTTTACAAAGGCGCACAGATCATCGGTAAGGCTTTCATTAAGTGATGGCGGTTGGTAGTTGTTAAGCATCGACTTCCATACGGTATTTGCCCGCTCGGTAGCGCTGGGGCTTCCTTTATCTTGCCAATGTTCGAACGGCCCTGTGTCTGGTAGTAAAGATTCGTAATTGGCATGCGTAAAGTGCTGCATTGTATGGGCGGTTGAGAGAAAATTGCCTCCCGGACTCACTTCCCTATAGCTTTCGCTCGATAAAGTATCAGCGTTTACCTGCATACCTTGAAGCATTCGCAGCAGTGCACCACAGTTATCCAGATCGAGAATAAACTTCTCATAAGACATGGTTAAACCACCTTCTAGCCAACCCGCTGCGTGCCAAATTTGATGCGCACCACTGAGTAGGGTGCTCCACATCGCGTTGCTACTATCCGTCATGGCTTGTGCATCTGCCATTGGGCTAGCGGTGATTTGTCCGCCACCCGATCGAACAGGTATGTTGAGCCTGTGACCCAGCTGCGATAGCGCCATGGTGATCAGATTAGCTTCTGGTGTGCCAAACGTTAACGATCCAGAGCGCAGGTTCATCGTGGAGTGAAAACTACCAAATACCACTGGGCACCCAGGGCATACCAATTGCGCAAGTGCTATACCGGTCATAGATTCCGCAAGTGTTTGTGCGGCAATGGCTGCAGGGGTAACCGGCCCCATTGCTCCTCCAAAAATAGCTGGTGAAACACAAACACATTGCCTAGCTGCCGCGTAAGTTCTTAGCACACCAGACATCGTGCCGTCGAAAACAAACGGTGAGTTAATATTAATATTGGCTTGCATGACCGTATTAGATTCCATAAAAGCGGATGTAAAAACCATTTGCGCCATGGCTATGGAGTCTTCGGCCCGTTGTTGGCTGGTAACCGAACCCATAAAGGGTTTGTCGGATAGCGTCAGGTGCGCAAGTGTCATGTCCAGATGGCGTTTATTAACCGGAACATCAACAGGTTCCACCACGGTTCCACCCGAATGATGTAGGTGCGGAGTTGTATAAGTTAATTTGACGAAATTGTGAAAGTCTTCAAGCGTTGCATAGCGCCGCCCTGTGTCTAGGTCGTTAACAAACGGTGCGCCATACCCTGGCATCAAAACGATATTATTTTTACCCAGTTGCACGGAGTGCAAGGCGTTGCGGCTGTGCAACGTAAAACAGCGTGGTGCGCTACTGCAGAGCGATCTGGCTAAGCCAGCCTCAAAGCGAACTCGTTCGCCTTCAACGGCTGCGCCAGCTTGTCTGAAAAGCTCAAGCGCTGTTGGGTCGTCGCGAAACTCCATGCCAACCGTTTCCAGTAACCAATCGGCTTGTTGTTCTAACTCCAAGAGTGAGCTTTCATCCAGCAGAGCATAAGCCGGTATCAATCTTTGCTGGTAGGTATCAGGTATAAAACTACGAGCACGATTTATACGCGAGCGCCGTTGAGCTTTCGGCCTTTGTTGCGGGGATTCTGTGACACTACCTTGGATCATGCCTGTTGCATTCTTTTAAGCTACAAACAGTATTGCAATGAAATTAGCCAGGGACTATCGAAATATATTGACCTGAGCGTATAGATTCGTTAAACCTGATAACTTGTGGCTCAGGGGGTTCTATTGTCAACGCACTTTCAACATTATGATGCGCTTCGGGTATTTGTTATTGCGGCTCAGCATGAAAATCTCTCTGGGGCAGCCGAGGTTTTGCATTTAACAAAAGGCGCTGTTAGTCAGCAAATTAAGCGATTGGAAGCGTATCTTGGTTTTGATGTTTTCGATAGACACCCAAGGGGTATTCGTCTTTCCGAGAAAGGACGTAAGCTATTAGCGGTAGCAGGGCCTGCTTTTACCGATATTGAATCGCGTCTTATTCAGTTACGCGGCTCTCCACAACAAACATTAACTATTGGAGTAACCAGCTATTTTGCATCGCGCTGGCTCTCGCCAAGGCTTACGGGCTTTATGCGGCAACATCCGCAAATACAACTGCGCATTCAGCCAATGATTGATCAGCTTAATTTTGATGGCGAAGAGGTGGATCTATCCATTCGATGGGGTCATGGTCGATGGACAGACTGTCTAATTACGAAGTTATTTAATTGCCCGGCTTGGCCTTCTGGTAATCGCGAAGCCTATGAACAGGTAACCGCCGAAGGCATTAAAACGGCGTTCGCAAGCTTTACGCTTTTACGAGATCGCGATGATAGTAATGCCTGGAGTGAGTGGTTCAAGGTAGCAGGGCTTAAAAGTCCGATCCGTATGGATACGTTAATCATTACCGATCCAAACGTGCGAGTGCAAGCTGTGCTGGATGGGCAGGGCATCGCTCTTAATGATGACTTGGCCGGTGAAGAAATTAGCAGTGGCAAGTTGGTGCGTTTAAGCGAGTTCGAACTCAAAGATTATGGCTATTTTTTCGCCTATAAAAACAAGAACCTCACGGATAACCCCGCGGTAGAACAATTTATGGAATGGATACTCAACAGCCATTCATGACGCTTCTGTAAAACGTTTGCTGCCTGCTTTCACTAGCGCTGTACTTTAGTTGGGCATGATCGCCAATTATTAGTTATGCTCTTGTTTCGTAGAAATCGGTTCGGTCATATGTTTAACATCAGCGCTAAAAGCTCAGAGCTCACCAAACGTCTTGAACAGTTCATGGCCGAGCATATTTACCCTAATGAGCCCTCTCATGCGCAGCAGCTCAGCGAGGCTGTCAATCGTTTTGTGCCGCTCCCTCTGACTGAAACGCTAAAAGCTGAAGCTAGAAAACAGGGCTTATGGAATCTTTTTGTACCTGAAGAACATAAGGAATATTCGCTTCACGGTGGTTTGAGTTTTTCTGACTACGCACCCTTGGCAGAACTTATGGGCAGGGTGCTTTGGTCGGCAGAAGTCTTTAACTGTAGTGCGCCCGATACAGGCAATATGGAAGTATTCATGAATTTCGCTACGCCTGAACAAAAAGCACAATGGTTAGAGCCATTATTGGCAGGTGAAATTCGCTCCTCTTATGCAATGACTGAACCGCAAGTGGCTTCCAGCGATGCCACCAACATTGAAATGGATATAAGGCGCGATGGTGGCTCATGGGTGCTCAACGGACACAAGTGGTTTATAACCGGGGCAATGAATGAACGTACGAAAATATTTATTGTCATGGGTAAAACAGATGCTAAAAATGCAGACCGTCATAAGCAACAATCGCAAGTGTTGGTGCCAACAGATACGCCTGGAATTACACTAGTGCGTCCCTTAACTACTCTGGGCTATGACGACGCGCCAGTGGGTCATGCCGAAGTTATTTTTGAAAACGTCAGAGTGCCCCTGGAAAACATGTTGCTTGGTGAGGGCCGAGGCTTTGAAATTGCGCAAAGCAGGTTAGCGCCGGGTCGAATGCATCATTGCATGCGTCTCATCGGTAGCGCTCAACGTTCACTGGAGCTTGCTTGTGCTCGGGTAAACAGTCGCAGTACGTTTGGTAAGCCTTTAAGTAAACATCAATCGGTGCGGGAAGATATTGCCCGGTGTTTTTCCGAAATTGAAATGGCTCGTTTACTTGTACTTAAAACCTGTTTTAGCATTGATACTCATGGTGTCATGCAATCAGTGGATATGATTGCCGCCACCAAAACAACCATCCCATTATTAGTGCAGAACGTTATCGATCGTTGTATGCAGATGCATGGTGCAGGCGGACTATCTGCAGATTATTTTATGGCTGAGGCATTTAACTATGCGCGTTGGTGTCGCCAGGCTGATGGCCCCGATCAGGTTCATCAAATGGCCTTAGGCAAAATGGTCATCAATCGCTATACAGCAGCTGAGTAATGAACGGGTCTGAAACACCGATGGATACGTTCGCACTTAATACGGATGCTTTAAGCGATTATCTGGAAGCTCATATCGATGGTTTTAAAGGACCATTGGAGGCTAAAAAGTTTTCTGATGGGCAATCTAATCCAACTTATCGATTAACGACTGCCAGTGGTATTTATGTATTGCGTCGCAAACCACCCGGTGTTCTCTTAAAATCTGCCCACGCTGTAGATCGCGAGTACCGGGTAACCACGGCTTTGTACGATACGCCTGTACCAGTGGGTAAAACCCATCATTTGTGTATGGACGAGTCCATCATCGGTAGCATATTTTACGTAATGGAGTATGTGAGCGGACGCGTACTTTGGGATCCCGCTTTGCCTGGTCTATCAAACAGCGAAAGGCGTGCGCACTATGCTGCGATGAGTCGTGTATTGGCCGACTTGCATTCAATAGATACCGAAGCTGCAGACTTAACCAGTTTCGGGCGACCCAACGGTTATTTAGAAAGGCAAATCGCGACATGGAGCCGGCAATACCGAGCGTCTGAAACCGAGAAGCTCAAAGACATGGAATGGTTATTATCTCATCTGGGAAGCCGGCAGCCAGAAGGTGAAGACAAAACGTCGTTAGTGCATGGCGACTTTCGCCTCGACAACATGATTTTTCATGAAACTCAACCCAAAGTTTTAGCCTTGCTCGATTGGGAGTTGTCGACTCTGGGCCATCCCTATGCAGACCTTGCTTATCAGTGTATGCAGTTACGAATGCCACATGAAGGTATTATGCGTGGCTTGGGCGGTGTTAATCGCCAAAGTTTGGGTATCCCGAACGAACAAGAATATGTAGAGTCGTATTGTCAGCACTTAGGGTTAGCAGAAATTCCGCATTGGGAATTTTATCTGGCTTTTAGTTTTTTTCGTTTTGCAGCCATTTTGCAGGGCGTAAAACATCGAGCATTGGCTGGTAACGCTTCTAATGAACAAGCGTTAGTGATGGGCGAATATGTTGCGCCTCTGGCTGGTATGGCGGTAGATCTGCTGGCAACCTGAAATTCGCGGAATACTAACGTTCGCTATACTAACGTTCGCCGTACTAACTTACGTTGTTAGCTCGCATTAGCCAACGCGTCAAAGTGCTCGGCTAGCTCCTGCACGGGTGTTACCCCTTGTACGGTGTTCACAAGACGTCCTTCACCATTGAACAACAACAGCGTTACATGTGACACGCCATACTTTTGTTGAAACTGTTTGCCTGTACCTTTGGTGATATCGGCCACTCGATACAGTAGTTCGTCACGACCTTTCAAAGCAGTTTTCGCATTACCCATCAAACTGCGACATTTTGGACAGCCTGGATCATGAATTTGAACTATTACCGGTGAGCCGCTGCCTATAGAAGTTAGGTCGTGCAGTATCCGGCTTTGTTTGTCGTGTTGGTGAATGGCTGCGCCAGCGACACCTGCTAACGGCAAAGCAATAAGCATTCTTACAGCGTTACGCCTGCTCAGTAGACTGTTTTCTGTGACACCGCTCTTGTTTTTAGTGGAGCTTGTCGCCTTTTTGGGTTTCGCGTTTCGTTTTTTCATACCCAGTAAACGATTGAGCAGCCGGTTTGATTGCAGAGAGAATGATTTGCCTAATTTTTAGTCAGTTTCCGCAATCAAACTTGTTGTTCGTTCGTTTATGCACTAAGGCCGAGCGTTCGGCATTCCCAATAAACAACTTGGACAACAGTGCTGTCTATTTAACGGAAGAGATGAAAATGAAGAAAACTGAGCCTTCTATGCAAATAAATCGACGAAAATTGATTAAAACGTTGGCGGGTGGCAGTGCCTTGGGTACAGCTTCTATGCTGGGCGCTTTAACACCGCTCACAAACGCTTTAGCACAGTCTCGCCAAGGTTATCGGGAATTAACCACGCCAATGCTCACTGATGACAGAACAAGCGTTGAAGTGCTTGAGTTTTTCTGGTTTGGTTGCCCTCATTGTTTTGCTTTTGAACCCACCATTATTCAGTGGCAAAAAACTAAGCCTGAGTACGTAAGCTTTGTGCGTGAAGCACCGCCGTTAAATCCTGGGTGGGAACCGCATTCGCGCATGTTCTATGCAGCACAGGCTTTAGGTATTACAGATGGCATGTTCGATCAAACTTTTGATCAGATCCATAAAAAACGTCAGCCGTTACGCTCGCCTAAAAATATTGGTAAATTTGTGGAGTCATTGGATCTCGGTGTATCGGCAGACAAATTTGTGAGTACGATGAATTCGTTTGCCGTTGAGTCTGCGTTAAAGAAATCCATGCTGCGGGCGCATCAAACAGGCATCACCGGTGTACCTAGCTTGGTTATTAACGGTAAGTATGTCACGGGTAATTCTTTGGCGGGTAGTCACGAAGGCATTATTCAAGTGATTAATGAGCTTGCAGAGCGCGAGCATAATGCGGTTTAGCGTTAATGTCTGAACTCGAAACATCGTTGGAAGATCTACTGCAATCGGCTTACCGATACGCACATGCTCTATGTGCTCATGCGGAAATGGCTGAGGATCTCGTGCATGAAGGCTGGCTGAAAGCGCTAGCTAAGCATGGTCCTCAGCCAGATAAGGCTTTATTGTTTCGAGTTATTCGTAACCTTTTTATTGATGAAATAAGGCATAAGAAGAAATTTCCAAATTTTAGCTATGAAGAACAATCCGAATTCGATGATGCCATTTGCGGTTCTTCAGAGCAGGGTAGCCATTCGTTCGATCCTTCTCATTATGCCAGTCACGATCTAGTGCTCGCACAGGGGCTTGCAGAGCTTCGAAGTGTCGATAGAGAAATTCTTTTTCTGTCGGTGTTTGACGGACATACGGCCGCTGAAATCGCTGTGTTAACCGGGCAGTCTCGTGGCACTGTGCTAAGCCAACTACATAGAGCAAAGGGGAAGTTGAAGAAACACCTTGATCACCACGCTAATCAGAAATTTAAAGTGATCGAGAATTCTGGGAAAAATGCATCATGAATGATCAAGATCAACGCGTCCGTGACTACTACAGTAGTTTGTCGATGTCGCAAGAAAAATTAGATCAGCTTCTCAAGGCAACAACGGCGGCGTCAGAACAAACACAGGCCGACAATGCAGAGGCAACTGTGCCAGCGTTGTTGGGTAAGTTGGAAAAAAATGCTCGTGTAAGAACCTGGAAATTTTGGAAGGCTGCAACGCCGTTAAGGCAGTGGAACTCTTGGATTGGGGTTGCTTTGGCCTGCGGTTTGATATTAACGGTAGCCACTTGGGTGCACAATACCGGTTCGCAAATGGAGAGAACTGAGCGTACTTTACGTGAAGTTGCCATGAATCACACCACACGTCTTGAGCCTGAGTACCTTGGAGATTCGCTGGCCCAGTTAGATAATTCGATGCACCAGTTGCCATTTGCGTTGGTGCTACCCAAATCTATCGAGGGTGAGTATGAGCTGATTGGTTCTCGCTATTGTTCATTGAGCGGTGTTTTGGCAGCGCATGTCAGGTTGCAGAACAAAACGTCCGGTAAACCCATGAGTCTGTTTGTTACCAGTAACGCAGCCGAGCTCGAAGCAATTCGCCCCCAACAAGCGAACCTGGAAGGGCTGGAAGTTGAGCTTTGGCGGGAAGGGGGTTTGTTTTATGCGTTGGCTCAGCGTAGTTGAGTGTTGGTAGCGACGCTTAGGCCCAGCTACTCTCTAAATTGCTGGTCAATATTCTGTTGCTACAGTTATCGTCGCAAAGCCACTGGCTTCAATAAATGAGGAACTCTTGCTAAATGCATTGTATTTAGCAAGGGTTCTAAATGTTAGCTGTCGCTTGCCTTTGCTTTGTAGCCTTTTTTGCGACCTTATTAAGCAGGTGAGAGGATATGAATAACTCTGCCAGCCAAAAGGTGACCGATTTTTGCGCCGTAGGCCGCCATATGCGCAGATTTACCGTGTGCATCGAGTGTTGCGGCAGAAGACCATTTTTCCATCACAAGAAACGTATCTTCGCCAAAGGGTGTTTGTATTTCAGGGGCACCGGCGGCGTCGATTACAGGAGCGTATTCGATACAACCTTCCTCTTCGAGTACCGTAGGGATAATTTCTTTAAATGATGCCAGAACTTCGTCTCGTTTGCCTGGCTGCGTAGTGATGATAGCGACAACATGAATCATAGTAATTTCTAACCGCGTCTATTCAATTGAATTTGCAGATGGTAGCAGGAAAGCTAGCGCTGGCGCTAGTTTCACGTTTTGCGTAGCCTGCGAAAATAGCGTGATTAATCATTCGGCGTCAAACTCATATTTCGTTGTGAAAATCTATGCTTCGTTCGGGTAGTGAGTGTGTTTACGGTGTGGTTACCGCTGTTTCGAAATGCCGGATTGTGAGAGCTGGTTCGCAATGCGTTAAAGTGGACGAAATTCTTCTGTTTAAAGTGTATTTTTACACGATAGTCAGTGGGTAATTGTTGTATAAAGTAGGGTAGCAATTCGTCAAAGTCGGCTAATTTTTCGAAGCCTTTTGTATATATGTACTGTTTTATTCAATGACTACTGCGATCTCCAAAATAAGCTTTTACAACACGAAACGTTTAACGCTGTCGCTCATGCTGTTAACGGTTCTTTGTTTGACGTTTTGGCTGAGTTCACGAGTGCCTGCTTTGAACGAAAAAGCCATGATGGGCGGCAGTGCATCGTTAACGTCCTTGAGCTTCGACATTCTGTATGAGCCAGATGACTCTGCGCCTATTTATAAGCAGATAATTGTTAATGCGGTTAATTGGGTTTACACGAATCGCCAGGGCATGACGTTTGGCGTGCTGCTGGCTTCTGTATTAATGACGCTATTGCCACTGCTTAATACAGGTGTGATCAGAAGCAAACTGGCCAATTCAACGATGGGTATGTTGGTAGGCAGTAGTTTGGGTGTGTGTGTTAATTGTGCGGCCCCCATCGCTCAAGGTATGGCCAAAAGTGGTGCACAACGTGAAACAGCTTTGGCTACCATGGTCAGCTCTCCCACCTTGAACTTTATTGTGCTCAGCATGGTGTTTGCGTTGTTCCCGTTCTATTTAGCGGTATTGAAAGTCACGCTAACCGTGTTTGTTATGCTGGTTATCATTCCGTTGCTGGTTCGTTTTTTCCCAAGCGGTGATAAAAACGAATCGTTTGAGAACAATCAGGTTTGTTCAATTGCCGACAGCCCGTTTGCCGCTCATTTGCCGCAGAAGAGCGAAGCCTCTTGGATTACGGCATTACGCTGGATTGTCGTAACCGCTGCAAGAAATCTTTTCTACATCATAAAAGTGGCAGTGCCATTGATGTTATTGGCCGGTATCTTAGGCGCGGTGCTAATCACATTAGCCCCACTGGATAAACTGGTTGATATTTTACCAGTGACTGGCAGGATCCAAATTATTGCCAGCATGTTGGGCTTGGCCCTGTTCTGTATTTTCCTACCTGTGCCAATGGCGTTTGATGTCATTGTGTCTGCCGTACTATTGGCTGCAGGCATGCCCGTTATGTATGTCGCGGTGGTGTTGTTCTGTTTGGGTATTTACAGTGTTTACGGCTACTTTATTGCGTCTCGAATATCATCGTTGGGTACGGCTTCTGCGCTGTTTATATGTTTGAGTTTTATGGGTGTTATTGCAGGTGTTACCGCAAATGAGTTAGGTGATCGCGCCGTGCTTAAAGACAATATTTTACTTTCGCAAGAAGCAGTATCGGGCAATGCTGATCGCCAGCCCAGCGTTTTACGATACACAGTAGATACACCGAATACGAGTGTGAACTTGTTGAGTACACCAGTAAAAAGCCGATATAAAGCCTACGTCCAGCCAGGTACTGATATTCAGGGAGAAGCCCTTAGTGTAGAAATAATGCCTTTCGAAACGCGTTCGGCTAACGCGGGGCAGAATTTATTTACTGCAATTCCGGGTAAGAACATTGGTCTTGATGTACCGTTTAGTTTTGAAATTACGCAGGCATTGCTTATGCGTTTTCGATCAATATCCAGTGGTGATGTAAACGCCGATGGTTGGGCAGACCTACTCGTAAGTGATAGTCATGGACTTCATCTCTATACCAATGATAATGGCATTGAATTTCGTAAGCAGACCGTTAACTTACCCTTATTTGAAAACCAGTACATAACCAACGCAGTATTGGTTGATCTCAATAACGATACGCAGTTGGATATGTTCGTAGCCACTTATCATAGCGGCAACTATATTGCCTACAACAATAACGGCGATTTTGGTGAAGCCAATATGGTCAAGTTACCCAGTCATCCTGACATTCTACGTACGGTCAGTAGCGCATTTGGCGATATAGATCGTGACGGCGATCTGGATATTGTGCTGGGAAGTTGGTCTATGGGTTCTATAGCCAACAAACTTTCATTGCCTTCGTCCAGAAATATCTGGTTGCGTCAAACGAATGATGGATTTGAGATGGTGCCATTAGACGCAAAGTTCGGTGAGACACTCAGTACCTTACTCAGTGATATTAACAACGATGGCTTGCTCGATCTGTTTGTCGGAAACGACTTCGATGTACCCGATGCATTCTACTTTGGCACTGAGTCTGGTGGCTTTGAACAAATGCGGGCGGTTCCCGGCGATGGCTTGCGCTCAACGGTTACCACCATGAGCATTACCTCTGCCGACATCAATAACGATCTAGTACCCGAGTTGCTGATGTCGCAGATTACTGAGATGCCAGGTGGAGCGCCCAAAATACGAAAAATTGGCCCTGGGTTGTGTTCTACTATTCCCGCTGGTGAGGATCGTGCTGCTTGCGAACAAATTCAAGGTGTTCTTAAGCCGGTTGTGTCTGCAGTAAACCGAGCTTCTATGGCTGAGTGTTATCAACGCGTTCCGGAAGACTTTCAAGCCGATTGTATTGCACTACTAACGTTATTTACCGGTACGTTCACAGCCAGTGATGCACAGCGGTGCGCTCAAATGCCAAAGAATTGGTCTGAACTGGATACGCTTTGCCAGCGGTATCATCAGTTTGAGTCTACTCACCGCTATTCGCTAGAATCAGGGGATATACCCAATTCAAAAAGGTTTAATGTGTTGCTTGAACGAAACCAGCAGGGCGCCTTTGAGAATGTGGCAAAGCAAAAAGGTTTAGATTTAACAGGCTGGGCGTGGAATTCAAAATTCGCTGATCTGGATAATGATGGTTGGCAGGATCTTTATGTTACCAATGGGCAAATGGGCTTACTGAGCGCTTATTCGAACATTCTGTTTAAAAACAAAGGTAATGGCGAGTTTGCATACGATGCGAATTCTGGTCTTGAATCGTTTCTGGACTCCGGCGCTTATACCTATTTCGACTTTGATAATGACGGCGATCTGGATATTGCGGTGCTTCCGCAGTCGGGGCCCTTGTTGTTTTACAAAAACTCAGCTCAGAAGAACAGTATTGCTTTCGAATTTGCAGACTCATTGGGTAATCGTTCAGGCATAGGCAACAAACTCACTATTCACTACGGTAGCGATGGTGAGAAACATCAAATGCGAGAACTGCAAGCGGGAGGCGGATTTATCTCTTTCGATGCACCTCGATTGGCATTCGGGCTAGATGAGCATACCGAAATTACGCGAATTGATGTTGATTGGTCTACCGGTGAGAAATCTACGATAGAGGGAATATTCCCTGCCGGGAATTTATACCGACTAGTTCGGTAGCAAGTTTTAATAGCGGCTTTTAGCGTCAGGTTTTAAGTGCTGTAGATAGTGGTTGTTATCGTGAAGTGCTTTTTAGGCACCACCCGTTAAGCACTGTTTTTGCTGCCCAAATAGCTTTGTATTTTCTCGACGCTTCCGAAGTTCTCTAATAAAACGTCTTCTGCCGGTATCGTCATTTCACACTGCTCCTCGATGTACGCAACGAGTCGCATTACGCTCATAGAATCCAGTACGCCACTTAATAGTAGATCTTGATCGTCTGTGAGTTCCATGCTGCTATCGTTCAACAGATCGTTGGTAATATGCAGTTTGATAGCGTTGTTACTTAACATGATAGTGTGCTCTTATTTTGGTTGCTAATGCTTATTCGGATTTGTTTAGCCAGTTGTCGACCAGTTTATTACGGTCAACCTTGCCTGTACTGGTGTGTGGCAAGTTTTCAACAATGTCGATATCCAGTGGTACTGCATAGGGCGGTAATTTTGCGCGCATGTGGTTTAACAGGTTTGCTTTTGTAACGGATGCACCTTCGGTTAACGTGGCAGCGGCAAAGATGCTCTGTGAATCATGCTGGTCAGGTACTACAAATGCAGCTGCTTCCATCACGCCGCTAAAGCTACCTATCACAGCTTCTACTTCGTCAAGTTCAACCCGGTGTCCGCGTGTTTTTATCATGCGGTCAATGCGACCTAAAAATCGCAATAAACCATCTTCGTGACGAACCACTCTGTCGCCTGTTCGATAATAAACTGTTGGGAATGGTCCAAATCCTTTTCGGTACAGAAAAGCTTTTTCGTTAAGCTCTGATTGGTTCCAATAGCCCCGTGTTAGCGTGGAACTGCGAATACATAATTCACCGGGTTCGTTAATAGCGCAGTCTTCGTTGTTACTGTTAATGATCAGATCTTCAGAGTTCAGTGATACAGTGCCAATGGGGAGTGGTTCGTCACTTTCTGGTAATGGCCTGGGAATATCGTAACAGGTGCACGAGGGTGCCTCCGCTGGGCCATAAACATTAGTGAATTGAGCGTTTGGCAAAAGCGCCATTATTTCTCTTAGCTTTACGCGTGGGTAGGGTTCACCGCCAAAAAGAATCCAGCGCAATGATGTTAAATTACGTTCTTGGATTGCTCCTTGTTCCACCATAGTAATGAGGGTATACGGTACCGTGAAAACGACGCTAACGCGTTCATCTTCAATGAGTTTTGTCCAGCTGGCTGGGAATTTTGTAACAGCCTCGGGCACCAGTACAACAGTTGCGCCTGTTCGAAGCGTTGAAAAAAAGTCGAAAATACTCAGATCAAAATGTAAGGGAGCATGGCTGGCAACGCGATCATTGGCTGTCATA
>CALDTX010000199.1 GCA_937923565.1 uncultured Granulosicoccaceae bacterium
AATCGCACAAGGTGTTTCTGCTTGGCCTTGGCGCGAAGATACTTCGATCAATGACATTGAAATAATAAAGCAACATATCGAAGAAGAGCGATTAAGTATAAATGCGCTAAATAGCTTAACGGATGCTGAACTCAGAGACATCGGCGTTGCCAGAGGCAGCATTGCTGAAGCGGTACGTAAAGGCCGTCCGGGTATTGAACATGAGGAAAGCGCTAAAGCTGCTTGAAAAGGCTATTGCTGTGTCTTCTCAATCAATGAGATTTTTAATCCCAATAAAAAAGATTCAACATTAGGACCTTACTGGTATGAAATACTTTACACGAAGATTTGTAAGACCTCATGATCTCAACATGAGCAACCGCTTATTTGGTGGACAACTTTTAAGTTGGATAGATGAAGAGGCAGCCATCTATGCAAGCTGTCAGATGAATCACGACAGAATAGTTACGAAATACATGTCAGAAATTAATTTCAAGCTACCCGCTCAAATAGGCGATATTCTTGAATTTGGTTTAGAAGTTGTTGAGTGGGGAAAAACATCGCTAACGACTCGATGCGAAGTGCGGCATAAAAAGTCCAAAGAAATTGTGATTAAAGTTGAGCGAATTGTGTTTGTTGCACTGGATGAAAACGATAGGCCGGTACTGTATGGCCAAGTGTCTGCTACTGATTCTTCAGAAAGAATTACACGAGTAGCAAGTTAGTGGGAATCGGCGTTAGAAAAAAGAAGATCGTCCCTGATCAAAGTAACTTCCTGTTTCAATACCACTTGGAGGAGGTGTTTCTAATGTACTTATATTGATGCGAGTTGTCTTGTGTTTATATTGCATAAGGCCTGTGCAGTTTTTGCTTATGTCGTTAAGGGTTGTTAAACATAGTCTGATCCATCACAAGCGCAGTATGGCGATGCTGACAGATTCGTGCAGCCCGCAATCATGAGACCTGTGCGTTAGTAGTGCGCGTTAACAGTGCGTAATATCTTTCTATTGTTTGTTATTGGTGCGTAGTTTTTTAGCGAAAAAAATGTTGATGGTAAAAAGATATAAATAACTATCTGATATTTATAGCTATTAATAATTTTTGAAAATAGCGGAAACGCAGGCACAGCGATTGCCCTTACTTGCTAGGGAGCAATCGGTAATGCATGAGTTTAGATTTTTTGAAATATGGCGTGAGCCTGAATACATCGAACGCTTAGTAAGCGGTGTAATTACCAGTTTCTGGCTTACCGTGCTCAGCAGTATCTTTGGTTTTGTTCTGGCTGTGGGCTTGGCTGTGTCACGTCGCAGTAAGCTTCGAGCCATTTCTTTTCCTACGGCAACCTATGTTGAAATCATTAGAAACACACCGCTAATTGTGCAATTGTTTTTTGTAGCGTTTGGATTACCCATGCTATTTAATTATCGTTGGCCATTCGAGTTGTCGGCGGTACTGGCGTTATCGTTAAATTTCTCTGCTTATTATTCTGAAATCATTCGAGCGGGTTTAGATAATCTGGGTGTGGGTCAGAGCGAATCGGCTACAGCACTCGGTTTATCTAAAGTACAGAAGTTTGCCTTAGTTGAGTTGCCTCAGTCGCTCAGTCAGGTATACCCGTCTTTAGTGAGTCAATTTATTTTTCTGTTTTTAACTACAGGCATTATCTCCGAAATCGGTATCGAAGAGCTAACGTGGAGTGGGCGTTTTATTGCTGATCGAACTTTTCGCGATTTCGAAGTTTATCTTGTGCTAACGGTTCTGTATGTCATTTTGGCCATGCTGTTTCGTTTTTTCTTTTCGTTCATGGAGCATCGAATGTTTCCGTGGAAAAGAATTGAGGTAACGGTTTAATGAAAGAACTATTACAAACACTCTTTGGTGAGTTTCATGGAAATGTCGTCTATGTGCTGTTAGATGCCACGCAATGGACAATCTACCTGTCATTGGTTGCGTTTTTGGGTGGGGGGCTTGTTGCGGCGATTATTACGTCGTTGCGCATAGTGCCCATGAAAGCGCTACGAAATTTTGCGTCTGTTTATATATGGCTTTTCCAATCCATTCCTTTGTTGATGCTGCTGTTTCTCACAGGCTTAGGCATACCGGTATTTTTCGAAATCGATGTACCACCATGGCTTGCTGCAGGCGTTTCACTCACCTTATACACCAGTGCCTATTTGGCAGAAGTATGGCGTGGTGCTATTGCAGCTGTGCCTAAAGGGCAGTGGGAAGGCAGTTCGTCCATGGGGATTGGTTTTTGGCGAACCTTTCAAAAGGTTATTGCACCCCAAGCAGTACGCATTGCGATTCCACCCACGGTTGGTTTCATGGTGCAGATTATCAAGGGTACCTCGTTAGCTTACATCATCGATTTTAACGACTTAATGCGTTGGGGAAAGAAAATTGCGAACTCCCAACTCGATGGTGCCGAACCGTTTGTCATATTCCCAATGGTGGCATTTATCTACTTTTGTTTGTGCTTCCCATTATCCATGTTGTCCCGTCATTTTGAAAAAACCATGTTGTCTGAAAGAGGCATGAAAGATGTTAAACCCTAGCCAATCTTTATCCGGAGCTTTAAATTGAAAAAACTGATTAAAATAGCAATGTTGTTACCACTGTTTATCGGTAGTTATGTGCAGGCAGATCAACTGCAGTCTGTTCTCTCCGATGGAAAAATTACGATAGCAGTCCCCGAGAATTTTCCACCATTTGGTTCTGTAGGAAGCAGTCTGGAGCATGAAGGCTACGATGTGGATGTTGCGCGATTAATCGCTGAAGACTTAGGTGTGGAGCTCGAAATTCTGCCGGTTACCTCTAAACAGCGCATTCCGTTTCTGACGTCAGGTAAAGCCGATTTAGTGGTTTCATCCATGGGTGCAAACCCAGAGCGGGCCAAGTCAATTTGGTTTTCATCCGCTTATGCACCGTTTTTCTCGGGCGCGTTTGCAGCGGACGATATGTCAATTGAATCTGCCGATGATCTAGAAGGAAAAAAAGTTGGTTTAACTGGTGGCACATTAGAAGATCTTGAACTGAGCAAAATGGTATCAGATAAAGTCGAGATCATTCGCTTTGGGGACAATGCAGCGACTATCTCCGCCTTTGTAGCCGGCCAAGTTGATGTGCTGGTTACCGGTAATACCGTTGCTGCCAAAGTAGGCGCAGATAATCCTAAAATGAATCTAAAAACTAAATTCATCATTAAGGAATCTCCTGCGTTCATTGGTGTGAAGCCAGGTGAATCTAATATGCTTCAGTGGGTGAACGTATTTATATTGCACAAGAAGCTGGGCGGTCAACTCAACGAGTTGTCAGAGAAATGGTTGGGTCAGGCATTGCCGGCTTTACCTTCTCTGTAAAACTTGAGCTAGTGTCTAGCTTAACTAAAAATAGGTAGGAAATTCTGTGATAGAGCGTAGTGCGCAATGGTTATTGGTATTGCGCACTACGTCTTTATTACTCATTCGCACGATTACTCATTCGCACGCACTGTGCGAATGTTCAGTCAGTGGTTCAATACAGAACAAGCATAACGGTCAGTAATTTATCAGGGCTTGCTCGTTGGTGGAAAATCGATAATATCGTTGAGTATGTTAGCCGCTTCGTCTAGCAGAAGGTCTGCAACGACGACACCGTCTTCACTTTCTTCGTCATCGGAGCTTGAGACACCAAGTGCTTTTAAATACAGTGCTTCTCTTTTCTCGCGGTCTACACTTTGCGCTACTATTTCTTCTTGCCGCTCACTCTCCACTAACGTAATAGAACGTTCATTTCTGGCTTCGCGTTGTGCTTCAAGTTCGTCAATGAGTAAAGCGAAGGATTCGTTCGCGTTAATTCTGGCTTCATGCAAAGACTGCATTTGCGCATAGTTTGCATTGCTTGCAGACCACGCTTTGTAATTAGCCGCGGCAACTTCGGCCCAGGGTAATGCGTTGTCCAACCCGCGTTCACCTTGCGCCTCTGAATGCAATGCTGTGGGGAATACGATGTCGGGAATAACACCTCGATGTTGAGTGCCGTCGCCATTAACACGGAAAAATTGAGCAATGGTCAGTTTTAGTTGTCCTAGCTTGCCACTTCTATCCAGTGGTGCAACGGTTTGTACCGTGCCTTTACCAAACGTTGGCTCACCGAGTACAACGCCTCGTCGGTAATCCTGAATTGCTGCTGCAAAAATTTCTGAGGCAGAAGCACTGTTGCGATCAACCAATACGGCCAGCGGGCCATCGTAGGCCACGGTTGGATCGGTGTCGGCTTCTGTTTCAACTTCGCCGTCGGCGTTTCTGATTTGCACGACTGGTCCGGTTTTGATAAATAAGCCAGTGAGTTGTGTGGCCTCTATCAGTGAACCACCACCGTTTCCACGTAAATCAATGATAATGCCATCGACGCCTTCGTCAGAACTGGTTAGCTCTTTTAACAGACGCTGAACATCGCGAGTGGTACTGCGAAAATCGGGTAGGCCCTGAGACATAGCGGCGGCGTCAAGGTAAAAAGTGGGTAAGTCGATAACGCCGAAACGTTGGGTACTTTCATTGCGAGTGACTTCAACCACCGAACTTTTTGCCGCCTGTTCTTCAAGTTTGATTTTATCGCGCACCAAGGTAATAACGCTGGGAGGGGCGCCTTCAGGAGCGCTGGCCGGTAAAATTTTCAAGCGAACGGTTGAGCCCTTTGGTCCGCGAATCAGATCAACAACATCGCTTAACGGCCAGCTGACGACATCGGCGATGTCTTTATCTGCACCTTCACCTACGCCTATTATCCGATCTTCAGCGCTGATTTTTTCACTGAGCGCTGCGGGGCCACCAGCAATGACGCGCTGAACCACAGTGTATTCGCCGTCGGTACGCAATGCTGCACCAATGCCTTCTAACGACAGGCTCATGTTGATTTTAAAATTTTCAGAACTGCGCGGTGAGAAGTAAGATGTATGTGGTTCTACCGACAACGTGTAGGCATTGATAAAAATTTGAAAAACATCATTGGCAGCAAGTTGCGTAATCCGGCGCTCCATGCGCTTATAGCGTTCTTGTAGCGTCTTTGTAAGGTCTTCTTTGCTTTGCTCGGCTAAACGTAAATTGAGTACATCGTTTTTTACCCGTTTTCGCCACAGTTCATCAGACGCTGCTTCTGAAGGTAGCCAAGCTGCATCTTCGCGATTGAAGGTATAGCTTTCATCAATGGTGAAATCGAATTCCTGTGCCAGCATTTTCTGTGCGTATTGTGAACGCTCCTCAACTCTTGTGCGATAGCGCTTAAAGATCTCAAATACCGGATCTAATTTCGCCTTGCGAAGGACATCATCCAGTTCCAAACGATACCGTTCTATTTCTGCGATATCGCTTGCCAGTAAAAACACCCGCTGCGGGTCTAATGAGTCGAGGTAGCGATCGTAAATTTGATCAGATAGGGCGTCGTCGATAAATACCTGACTGTAGTGATACCGCTGCATAATATGCGCGATGACTTCTGTCGCTTGTTTATGTTCTTTGGTAGGGCCTAACGAATCGAGCGTAATTTCCCGGGTATCCGCCACAACCGTTGAGCTCAACACAACACCGAAAAACGCGACCAGTGCGCAACAAAGCTGCCGCGAGGATCGAAGGCTCGGTAAACGTTCGAAGCGACGAATAGTGTGCTGCATTAGGTCATTTTCCTTGGTGGGTTTGCTACCTAAGAATAGCGGTTTGCAGGGGATCTTCATAGTGCGATTGGCTTTGTTGGGTGGGTAGCCGGTATAAAATGGTTGATTTCTGTGCAGGAGTAGACCTTGTTTTGGGCTTTAAGTTCAGGTTTATCATGCTGTACGGCAAAAGGAGCCTGCATCTTTAATCGCTGAGATCGAATCTACAGCGGTTTACATATTTGTAAACTGGCCGCAAAACCTGCGTTAAGTTTGATCCCGATAATACTTTCCATCGGCAGCAGAGTAGCTGCTCCGAGTTAACTTAACTTAAACAGGAAATTATTATGAAACTTTCAATGAAAACCGTTGCTATCGCTCTTGCTCTATTAGGTTCAGCTGCCACCACAGCACATGCAAATATTGGCCAGGGCTATTTCAACAGCGCAATCAGTTCTGCCTACTCAGGAAACGGTAATGTGAATGTGTTTGTTGATGGCAGCACTGCAACGCTTTCCGGTTGGATCGAAGACAGTCAGTCTCGTGCACAAGTGTTATCAGCTGCGGCCATGTTGCCAGGTGTTGATACAGTGAAAGGTCATATTTTTGTCAGTAACTGATGTTCAACTATTGCTACCAAGGCTGGTATGCCTTGGTAGCAAAGCTATTTGTACGACTTAACCCACTTTCACAACCACTTTGCCAAAGCTTTCACCAAGTAGAACTTTGTTCAGCGCTGCCGGCGCATTCTCAAGGCCTTCTACTACTTGCTCTTTATACTGAACTTTACCGTCAGCTAACCAAGCTTTCATGTCCTGAGCAAACTCTTTATAAACGCTATGCGGAAAGCTATCAAAAATTATGAAGCCCTGTACTTTTACCTTCATCCGTAAAATCGTGCCCATAATCATAGGGCCGTGATCACGGCCTTCTGGTAAGCCTGTTAGGTTGTACCAAGACACCACACCACACACCGGCATTCGGGCGAATTCATTGAGTAGCGGTAAAACGGCGTATAAAACTTTGCCGCCTACATTTTCAAAATACACGTCAATGCCATCCGGGCAGGCTGCTTTTAATTGCTCGGCAAGGTCATCGGATTTATGATCCAAACAAGCATCAAAGCCGAGGTTGTTGACAACGTGGGCACACTTTTCTGCACCACCAGCGATGCCGACTACCCGACAGCCTTTAAGTTTTGCAATTTGCCCAACCGTTGCGCCAACTGGCCCGGAAGCGGCGGCAACCACCACCGTATCGCCAGCTTTGGGTTCGCCAATTTTTAACAAGCCGGCATAAGCGGTGTAGCCCGGCATCCCTAAGATACCAAGCGCCCAAGACGGATTGTCGGGGTTTTTACCAAGGTTCATCACTGCCGTGCCGTCTGAAACGGCGTAGTCTTGCCAGCCACTACCGTGTAAAACATAATCGCCGACTTCGAAGCGTTCAATGTTCGAGCTAACAACTTCAGCAACGACTTGGGCAGTCATCACTTCACCGATTTGAACCGGTGTGGCGTAAGACTTTGCATCGTTCATGCGTCCACGCATATACGGGTCTAATGACAGATAAACCGTGCGCAACAGCATTTGCCCATCGCCTGCTTGTGGTATGTCGGTTTCGATCAAATTCAGCGTGTTGTTGTCGGGTAGCCCTTTGGGGCGTTCAGCCAGAACAATGCGTCGGTTGGTGTTTGATGATTGTGCCAAGTTTGGCTCCTGTAAATGGTGTACTTAAGCAGCAAGTGGCTTTAGTGTGTCAAAATTTTAGATAAAAACAGCTGTGCCCGCTCGCTACCTTGCGCTTTAAAGAACTCTTGGGTGGGTGCATCTTCAACGATGCGGCCTTCATCCATAAATACAACTCGGTCGGCAACCTTTTGAGCAAAACCCATTTCGTGGGTTACTACCATCATCGTCATGCCTTCACCGGCAAGATCTACCATAACGTCTAATACGTCGTTAATCATTTCAGGGTCGAGTGCCGAGGTTGGTTCGTCGAAAAGCATGGCGATAGGGTCCATAGCTAAGCCCCGCGCGATAGCGACTCGCTGTTGCTGACCACCAGAGAGTTGAGCCGGGTATTTGCTTGCATGTTCAGATAGCCCCACTTGTTTGAGTAAGGCATGGGCGCGTTCATCAGCTTCATTGGCGCTGCGGTTTAACACTTTCAGTTGGCCAAGCTTAATGTTATCGAGCGCGCTCATGTGCGGGAATAGCTCAAAGTTCTGGAATACCATGCCAATGCGAGAACGTAGTTGGTTTAAGTTCGTTTTACGTGCTGTTACCTGAGTGCCATCAACGGTTATGTCACCGGAGTTGATAGGCTCAAGGCCGTTAACGCATTTAATCAGTGTGCTTTTTCCCGAGCCTGATGGTCCGCACACAACAACCACTTCGCCTGTCCCAACGCGGGTAGAGCAGTTGTCGAGTACTTGAAAATCACCGTACCATTTACTGGCGTTGCTAATCTCAATCATACCGATAGTTTTCTTTGAAGCCTTCGAGCATAAAGCGATCCGGCGAAGGAAATAATAAAATACACAATGGCCACAAACACAAACATTTCTACCAGACGTTGATCGCGGTTGGCAATAAGTTCGGCGCTAACCAGAAAGTCTTTTAAGCCAACAACATAAACTAATGATGTGTCTTGGAACAACACGATTGCCTGAGTGAGTAGTACAGGTACCATTGCCCGAAAAGCCTGGGGAAGAACGATGTAGCGCATGGTTTGTGTATAGCTTAATCCAATGGCCCGTCCGGCTGCCACTTGGCCCTCCCTAACGCTTGTGATGCCTGCGCGGATAATTTCAGAGTAGTAGGCGGCTTCAAACAGAATGAACGCAACTAACACGGAATAAAAACTGCCAACGGGCCGGCCAAGAAAAAGCGGCACTAAAAAGTAAAGCCAGAATATAACGAGTATTAAAGGCAGCGATCGAAAGAAATTAACATAGGCAACCGCTACCCACGACAGCACTGGAATTTTTGCAATACGTATTAGCGCAAGAACGGTTCCGAGAAATATGCCGCCTACAACCGCCAGTATGGTCAGTAAAAAAGTGACCTTCAAACCATCGATTAGTAAGGGTAGGTTGTTGTAAATAACCGCATAGTCGAAGTCACCCATAAGCTGATTATCCCGTGCCTATCATGCCGGGCACACTGACACGTCGCTCAACAACGCGCATGATCAGCATGACGGTAAAGGTAACCACACTATAAATAACCGTGGCGGCGGTAAATGCTTCGAAACCCTGAAAGGTGTACTCTTCGATTTGCCGTGTCATGGCGGTGAGCTCTACAACACCAATGGTTAAAGCCAGTGAGGAATTTTTGAAGATGGTTAAAAATTCGCTGGTAAGCGGTGCAATAATTATTCTGTAAGCATTGGGCAGCAGCACGTAGCGAAATACTTGCCACTCACTCATGCCAATGGCTTTGGCTGCATTGCGTTGACCAACGCCTACGGCGTTAATTCCGGAGCGCACTTGTTCACAAACCCGAGATGCCGTATACAAACCAATGCCGATAATGGCAGTGGTGAGGGCTGGCATTGGCATTTCGCGCTTAACCCAACGACCCGCATCATCGGGTAGTAATTCCGGGAACACAAAATACCAAAGGAAAAGTTGTACTAACAGTGGAATGTTTCTGAATATTTCTACATAAGTTGTAGCGATAAAACGTAATACGCCACTGCTACTGGTGCGCATGATGCCAAGGATAGACCCTAGCGAAAATGCAATAACCCACGCGCACAAAGATAGCGAGATTGTCCACCACAAACCATCGATCAGCCAACCCAAATAAGGTTCGCGGAATAATATGCCCCAATCCCAGTTGTAATTCATAGTGTGCTCGTAACCTAACGAGCCAGATGGTTTAGATCTGGCTCATTAGCAGCTCGTATCAACGAATAAGCGTTTATTCAGGTAGCGCCTGAATTTCAAACGCTGTTCGTAG
>CALDTX010000200.1 GCA_937923565.1 uncultured Granulosicoccaceae bacterium
GCTAATGCTGACTTACCCGAGCCATTTGCGCCAGTCAGCAGCCAATGTTGATTAGCTTGAATTTCCCAAGTGAGATTTTCTATGCGGTATCGGTCATCAAACTCGACACATAAATCAGTTAATTGAATGGACATGAGAGCTGTTTTTAGGTAGGAGCACTGGCTTGTGCTAACGCATCAAGCCAGCAAGTTGTAACTGACAAAAAGGTTTTAAACGATCTTCTTCATATCAGACATATAACCACGAAGCTCTGCACCAATGGCTTCAACCGGATGGCTTCTTATAATTTCGTTAACTTCAATGAGTCGGGCATTGTCTACGCCATTGTCGTTAACATTCAAACCTTTTCCGATAACATCGGTGTTAACCGTCTTCATAAAGTCGGCCAACAAAGGTACGCAAGCGTGGTTATAGAGATAACAACCATATTCCGCTGTATCTGAAATGGTGGAATTCATTTCATAGAGTTTTTTGCGCGCTATGGTGTTGGCAATGAGAGGCGTTTCGTGCAAAGACTCATAATAAGCGGAATCGGCAATGATGCCTGCTGATGTCATGGTTTCGAAAGCCAGCTCTACGCCCGCCTTCACCATAGCGACCATTAATATGCCGTTGTCGAAATATTCTTGCTCTGAAATATCGACATCGCCGGCAGGCGTTTTTTCAAACGCCGTTTCTGCGGTGTCAGCACGCCAACCCAGCAGCTCCTTGTCGTCGTTTGCCCAATCGGCCATCATGGTTTGAGAAAATTTACCCGTCATGATGTCGTCTTGGTGCTTATTGTAAAGCGGCCGCATAATATCTTTCATTTCTTCGGCTAAATCGAAAGCCTTAATTTTGGCAGGGTTTGATAATCGATCCATCATATTGGTGACGCCACCATACTTCAGCGCTTCGGTAACCGTTTCCCAACCGTACTGAATTAATTTAGAGGCATAACCAGGCTCTACGCCTTCTTCGATCATTTTATCGAAGCAAAGTAAAGATCCGGTTTGTAACATGCCACAAAGAATGGTTTGCTCGCCCATTAAATCTGACTTAACTTCAGCAACAAAGGAAGACATCAAAACGCCAGCTTTGTGACCACCAGTTCCCACTGCATAGGCTTTAGCCAAAGCCAAACCTTCGCCTTTAGGGTCGTTGTTTTCATGAACAGCGATTAGCGTAGGTACACCAAAGCCACGTACGTACTCAGCTCGAACTTCAGAGCCCGGACACTTTGGCGCAACCATGATAACGGTGATGTCGGGCCGCACTTGCATGCCCTCTTCGACAATATTGAAACCGTGTGAATAAGATAAACAAGCGCCCTCCTTCATCAATGGCATGACTGCGTTTACAACAGCTGTGTGTTGCTTGTCGGGTGTTAGATTCAACACGACGTCAGCAGTGGGAATCAGTTCCTCATAGGTGCCAACAGTAAAACCGTTTTCGGTTGCGTTTTTCCAGGATTGGCGTTTTTCAGTAATTGCCTGTTCGCGCAATGTATAAGACACGTCCAATCCGCTATCGCGCAGGTTCAAGCCCTGGTTAAGACCTTGAGCACCGCATCCGATGACAACCATTTTTTTGCCTTTGAGCGCGTTCACACCATCGGTGAATTCATCCAGATGCATAAACCGGCATTGGCCTAGCTGAGCAAGTTGTTCACGCAAAGACAGCGAATTAAAGTAATTAGTAGCCATAGACTTCTATCTGTTTAGTGTTAGTGGGGGTAAGCGCATTTTGGAGATTGCGCACAATGTTTAAATTTTAAGCATTTTAATCCATGAAGAACATTTCGTAAATTGATATATTTGCAACGTTATATCCCATTTATTGCAACACAAAATTAGCCAAGATATGAACAGTCGCACTTTGCACCATTTTCTATTGTTAGCGGATCATTTGCATTTTGGTCAAGCCAGCGCCGTGGCTAACGTCAGTGTCTCAGCATTATCCAGAAATATCAGACAGTTGGAAGAGGAATTGGGGACATCCTTGTTCCATCGCAACAACCGGAACGTTACATTAACGCTCAAAGGCACGTTATTTAAACGCTACGCAAAGCAGGCCCACGCCGATTGGGCGCAAATTCGTAATCAGCTGGCCGACGATGGGACCACACTACGCGGACAAATTAGTCTGTATTGTTCGGTCACAGCCAGCCATAGTTTGTTGTCGACACTGCTGAATCGGTTCAGACCCGATTACCCGAGCATCGACATAAAACTGCATACCGGAGACCCGGAAGATGCTCTCAAGCGTGTCACAAGCCTAAGTGAAGACATCGCCATTGCAGCAAAACCCGACAGATTATTAAAGAGTCTAATATTTAAATCTATTGCTGAATCGCCGTTAGTGTTTATAGCGTCGAGAAAGGAGACCGACTTTACTTTACCCAACGATACAAACAACAACAAAGCCAACAATAAAGGGCGTAATCAGGATCATTGGTCTCAAGTGCCAATGATACTTTCAGAACGCGGTGTGGCCAGGCAACGCGTAAACCAGTGGTTTAAACAGGAAGGCATCACACCGCAAATTTACGCACAAGTGACCGGTAATGAAGCCATTGTTAGTATGGTGAGTCTTGGTTTGGGTGTGGGTGTTGTGCCGCAAATTGTATTAGAGAACAGTTCTATCGCTCATGAAGTTAGAACACTTAACATCAAACACCAGCTTGCCCCTTATCAGCTGGGTTTATGTACGCTGAAAAAAAATCTTGAGAATCCATTAGTCGCAGCCTTTTGGGCTACGGCTAAGTGACTGCGTGCTAGCCAATTACGTTGTCAATTACCTGTAGTTTTAGCGGAACTAGTGCAACGTCGGATCGGCTTTACGCTCGCACTCCTGCACCAGTACCCAAGGTGCTGCAACGATGCACCAGAATTCAGGTTCTCTTGTTGTCCAGTCTCTTGCGTCGTCATCGCTGGCTCTGGCTAACAGGCCGGTATCGAGCCAACGTTGAATAGTCGATGCATCGTCTTTAACCATGATGTCAGCTGTTTCAACCAGATCCAATGCGGCATCCACTTTTACCACGACACCACGCGCAAAATAACGCGCTAACTCGCTCCAGGCTAAAACACCTGTTTCAAGATTAAGGTCGCTTGGGTTTTTCTGATCACTCATAACGGCTGATTTATTCGTGGCGTTTAAAACCAAAGTTCATTTAATTGGGCTTCATCTCAGCGATAAACTGGTTTGAACGCTGAATGGATTCATTCATTTGAAAGATCAAATGATCGATGTCACCTTCTAAATCCTTGAACGTGGTTCGCAATGATCCCACAGCTTGAGCGTTCAGGTTGTGCTTCAGAAACAGCACGTTGTCGCGAAACGTTTTGAGCACCGGCTGCATACTTTTTTCAGCCTCACGCATGCTACTGAGCATTTCATTATAACGTCGCTGTGTTGCTCGAAGCTGATCTTGACTGCT
>CALDTX010000201.1 GCA_937923565.1 uncultured Granulosicoccaceae bacterium
ATATTGCACTTGAAGACGATCTCTTCAACTTTGTGCCGCCTGAGGGCATTGACGTCATAGGCGAAGCCGTGCAATAGTTTTGCATGTCAACTGATTCTCAAGCCGGTTTATTTGCACCTGACCCCTCCCTAAGACCGCTCGCCGATAGAATGCGGCCAGCATCTCTCGATGATTTTTTTGGCCAATCACATTTGCTATCTGGCGACAGTACCCTAAGACAAGCACTTGAAAATGATCGACTACATTCGAGGGTTTTTTGGGGGCCGCCGGGCACTGGTAAAACAACACTTGCCCGCATGATTGCGCTGCATAGCGACGCTGCGTTTTTAAGCTTATCGGCGGTGCTCAGTGGTGTAAAAGACATTCGCGATAGCGTAGTGAAAGCAAAAGCGCTGCTGGCTGAAACAGGCCAACGCAGCGTGCTATTTGTTGATGAAGTCCATCGTTTTAATAAAGCACAACAAGATGCGTTTTTGCCTCATATAGAGGACGGAACGGTCTATTTCGTTGGCGCTACCACGGAAAATCCATCGTTTGAATTGAACAACGCTTTGTTGTCTCGTGTGCGCGTGTACGTTCTAAAGCATCTGGACGCAAAAGACTTACGTGCCATCATCGACCGAGCGCTTATCGATAAAAAGAACGGCTTAGGCAATTATAAAATTGTGATGGATGAAAAGCACCGTGATGCTTTAGCGCAAACTGCCGATGGCGATGCAAGACGTGTCTTGGTACTGCTGGATTTAGCCGCTGAATGTGCCCAGCGCGATGGCGATACACGCATTATTAATGAGGCCGTATTAAAAGAGGTTTCCCGTGATAGTTTTCGCCAGTTCGATAAAGGCGGCGACCAATTCTATGATCAGATTTCCGCTTTACATAAATGCATGCGCGGCTCAGACCCCGATGCGGCACTGTATTGGTTTTGTCGAATGATTGATGGTGGATGCGATCCCAGTTACATAGCGCGACGCATACTGCGTTTCGCATCCGAAGATATCGGTAACGCCGATCCGCGTGCGGCGCAATTGGCGGTTTATGCGTGGGACAGCTATAACCGATTGGGCAGTCCAGAAGGTGAGCTGGCGATCGCACACGCCGTGGTATTTATGGCCTGCGCGCCGAAGAGTAATGCGGTTTACACCGCCTATAAGCAGGCCATGCAATTTGTTCGAACCACCGGTACGCAAGCCGTTCCAGATCACCTTAAAAATGCCCCTACGGCATTAATGAAAGACCTCGGCCATGGAAAAGGTTATCGCTACGCCCATGACGAAGCCGACGGCTACGCGGCAGGCGTACACTATTTTCCTGATTCGCTGAATGCGGAACGCTTCTATGAGCCGGTAGAGCGCGGATTAGAAATTCAAATCGCTGAGCGTTTGCGCCAGTTGCGCAATAAAAGCTAAGCACTCTGGTGTGGTTGGTCACGGCTTCAGGTACGAACCGACACTGCTTGCGCAGCTGATAAATCTTGCAGCTTGAACACATTGCTTTTTAACTAATTGATTTTAAAAAGTATTTGAAAATACATTCATTTTTTTCTATTTATTTATTGCACCCCTATTTCAAAGAAGCTAATGTAATAGGAAGGCCCAACTCGATAGGGCTACAAAAAAACCATTTTTTACCTGTGAGGAGATAGCACGTATGACACGTTTTCTGTCCATGCTGTGCGGTTTAACAGCCACGCTAGCCATGACGTTTGCGATGGCAAACACGATTGCGCCTAACGATGTAACTATCGAAAACCTTGGCATTGCTGAATCGCTAACCGGCGTAGCTGGGGACCCTGCAGAAGGGCGAAAAATTTTCATGAGCAAGAAGCTGGGCAACTGCCTAGCGTGTCATGCCAATAAAGACATGGCAGATCAACAATTTCACGGCGAAATCGGTCCTTCATTAGATGGAGTTGCTAGCCGCTGGAAAGCCGAGCAGCTAAGAACCATTGTGGTTAATGCAAAAGCTGTTTTCACAGACCTCACTGTAATGCCGGGTTTCTATTCTCTCGATGTTGGCGCAAACATCAGAGAAGACCTCATCGGTAAAACCATTCTCAGCGCGCAACAAGTTGAAGATGTTGTTGCTTACCTTGCAACACTTAAATAGTTTGGAGCAACTACGTAATGAATTCAGATAGAAGAAAAATATTAGGTGCGGCTGTCGCTACCGCGGTTGCCGGTTTATTCGGCAATATGGGTGTAGCTCAAGCCTCGGTAGAAGATACAGAAGCGGCGATTAAAGCGTTCGCTGGCGATGCTGAAATAGGGTCGGGGTCGTTAACGCTTAAGGCTCCTGAAATTGCTGAAAATGGTAACAGTGTGCCTATATCCGTATTGGTTGATAGCCCAATGACAGACGATGCTTATGTTGAGTCAGTGGTTATATTGGCCGAAGGTAATCCGAACCCGGCTGTTGCTACCTTTCATTTTTCGCCAGCAAGTGGGGAAGCATTAGCGAGCACTCGTATGCGTTTAGCCAAAACCCAAAATGTAATTGCGGTGGCGAAGATGAGCGACGGTTCAATCTATTCAGATAAACGAAACGTCAAAGTAACTATTGGCGGTTGTGGCGGCTAAGGCTTAGGAGAATATAACAATGAGTAAACCACGCGTAAAAGTACCAAAGAAAGCCGCTGCAGGTGACGTTATAACGTTAAAAACGCTTATTAGTCACACGATGGAGTCGGGTCAGCGCAAAGATAAAGACGGGGCTGTTATTCCTCGCAAAATTATCAACAAGTTTGTTTGTGAGTTCAATGGGAACATCGTTTTCTCCTGCGATCTTGATCCCGCAATTGCAGCAAATCCGTATTTTGAATTTAAAGCCAAAGTAAATGAGTCTGGTACGTTTAAATTCATGTGGACCGACGACGATGGTTCAGTGATCGAATCTGAGAAAGCGATTGAAGTAGCGTAACGCGAAAACGTTATGGCCCAAACGGGCTTTTAGTACCTAATTATTAAAACGCCCACTCAATGGGCAAAAAAGTTTTGGAGGAATTTTCGTGAATAAAGCGCTCATCACAAGCACAATGCTATTAACCGGTGCAAGCCTTCTGGCATCCCTTGGTTTGCAAGCCACACCTGTCGATGATGCACTGGTCATCGATGGCGAATTGGAAATCACTACGCAAGTCAAAGCACCAGAAGGGCATGCCTTGAAAGAGCTTTATTCGGGTTGGCGTTACCGCACAGATGAAACCCGTGCCATCGAAGCCGATTCCTTTGAAAACCCCGGTATGTTGGGTGTTGAACAAGGCGAAGAAATCTGGAACACAGTAGAAGGCAGTGAAGGTAAGTCTTGCGCCAGCTGTCATGATGACGCTGCGGTCTCAATGAAAGGTGTTGGAGCGCAATACCCTAAGTGGGATGCTGATGGCAACAAACCCATTAACATTGAACTGCAAATTAATAAATGCCGTGTGGAAAACATGGGTGCAGAAGCCTACAAGTTCGACAAGGGTGGTCAAAAGCCATTAACTGCATACATCAAACACCAGTCAATTGGCATGCCCGTCACTGTAGATTTGTCTCAAGGCGATATGCAAAAATGGTGGGAAGCTGGAAAAGAAACCTACTACTTACGCACCGGCCAGCTCAATATGTCGTGTGCTTCATGTCATGAGAAAAATCAGGGTAAGTACATACGTGCCGATCACCTGAGCCAAGGGCAAGTGAACGGTTTTCCAACCTATCGTTTAAAGCAAAACAAACTGATCTCCTTGCACAACCGTTTTCGGGGTTGTATCCGTGATA
This sequence comes from uncultured Granulosicoccaceae bacterium, assembly GCA_937923565.1. Lineage (GTDB taxonomy): Bacteria > Pseudomonadota > Gammaproteobacteria > Granulosicoccales > Granulosicoccaceae > Granulosicoccus. Next base: position 3,759 of record CALDTX010000201.1, read on the forward strand.
CGCGAGCCGAATTTCCTGCAGCGTTTTCAGACACGCTTATGGGGTTAGAGGTTTACACCACTTGGCGTGGTACCGGCTTATCGGTCGAAACGCCTGCGGTTCGTCAGTAAGTTTGCCATTGCCAGCGAAAGTAGAAAAACATGTACAGCAGAAGAGATTTCCTGCAATTTGCAGCCGTTAGTGCTGCACTTACAGGGTTTTCAGGCGGGCTAACAAAAGTTGCAGCGCAGCAAAAGCTGACGCAAGACGATTTACTCAGCTTCAACAGTAAGGGTCAGTTAACGCTTTTGCATCTCACTGATATGCATGCGCAACTAAAGCCGTTGTATTTCAGGCCGCCTTCTGAAAACTACGGTGTTGGCGCGTTCGAAGGTATTCCACCGCATTTGGTTGGGGAGTCTTTTCTCAAGCATTTCAATTTGGACCGAGGCAGTGCGCTGGCCTACGCACATACCATGGTCGACTATGTCGACTTGGCGCGTACCTACGGCCGACTAGGCGGCTTGGACAGAACCGCGACATTAATCAATGCTATTCGCGCTGATCGCGGTGATAACAATGTTATTTTGCTGGACGGCGGTGACACCTGGCAGGGCTCTTATACTGCACTGAAAACCAATGCGCAGGATATGGTGGATTGCATGGCGTTGCTTAAACCCGATGCCATGGTGGGTCACTGGGAGTTCACTTTAGGTACCGATCGTGTACTCGAAATTGTTGAGTCAATGGACTATCCATTCTTAGCCAGCAATATTGTGGATACCGATTGGGAAGAACCTGTGTTCGACAGTACTGCTTTCTATGAGCGGGGTAACACAAAGGTTGCTGTTATCGGTCAAGCCATGCCTTATACCCCCATAGCTAATCCGCGTTGGATGTTTCCGGGATGGTCGTTTGGACTGCGCACTGAGCTCTTACAAGAAAACGTCAATAAAGCGCGTGAAGCTGGCGCAGAAGTGGTTGTCTTGTTATCGCACAACGGTTTCGATGTCGATCAAAAGCTGGCAACGGTTGTCGATGGTATAGACGTTATATTTACCGGACACACTCACGATGCCGTGCCCGAAGCGCTGAATATTAACAACACACTGGTGTTGTCTTCCGGTTCGCATGGCAAGTACCTTGGGCGCATTGATCTTGAAGTGTCCAATGGAAAAGTCACAGACTATGCGTCAACGTTAATCCCGGTATTTTCAGATGTCATCACACCAGACCCAGTTATGAAGGCCGCTATCGATAAAGTACGCGCACCTTATGAGCCTGAGTTAGGTCGGGTACTGGGTAAAACAGATTCCTTGCTTTACAGGCGTGGCAACTTTAATGGCACATGGGACGACCTCATTTGCGAAGGCATGATGGCCGAACGTGATGCACAGCTGGCGTTCAGCCCGGGTTTTAGATGGGGAACTACGTTGTTGCCAGGCGACGACATAACGGTTGAAGATCTTTACGCACAAACGGCGATGAGCTACCCATCGGTTTATCGTTTGGAATTTAACGGCAATCAAATAAAAGAGATTTTAGAAGACGTTTGCGACAATCTCTTTAATACCGATCCTTTTTTCCAACAAGGCGGTGATATGGTTCGTGTTGGCGGTATGGCCTATAGCTGCTCACCAAAGCAATCAATGGGTTCGCGGATTAGCGATATGAAACTTATCAGTACGGGTGAGGCGATTGAAGCCAACAAGAATTATGTTGTTGCTGGTTGGGCATCGGTAAATGAAGGCGTGGAAGGGCCGGCTATTTACGATCTAATGGAAAGTTATATTTCTAAGCAGGCGAGTATTTCGATGCCGAAAAACGATGCAGTAAAAATCGTTGGCATGTAGGTTTTTATTTGCCTAAATACATAGAAAAAACCGCATATATTATTCAATTGAGCGTAAGAGTGTTTTTATGACAGACGGAAAAAAACAAGCTTCTTTATCCCGGCGGGCGGCGTTGAAAAAGGGCTTACTTGCCAGTGGTAGCGTGGGTGCATCAATTGCTACGGGTTCTTTACTGAGCTCATCAGCGCAAGCAGCGAGTCATGCAACGCAGAGCCAACCGGAGAAACTGATCACCGAAGTCCAGGACTGGAACAAGTATTTGGGTGACGGCGTAGATGCGCGCCCGTATGGCAGACCTTCTCAGTTTGAAGGCGATGCTGTACGTCGTAGCGTCGCCTGGTTAACGGCCGATCCGAAATCATCGGTTAACTTTACGCCTTTGCATAAGTTGGATGGCATCATCACACCCAGTGGTTTGTGTTTTGAACGCCATCATGGCGGCATCGCTGAGATAAGCCCGGATGATCATCGCTTTATGATTAACGGCTTGGTCGACAACCCTTTGGTTTTCACTATGCAGGATCTCGCCCGATTTCCGCGTGAAAATCGCGTGTACTTTCTTGAATGCGCTGCCAACTCCGGCATGGAGTGGCGTGGTGCGCAACTTAATGGTTGTCAGTTTACACACGGCATGGTGCACAACGTCATGTATACCGGTGTCAGGCTGAGTCATTTGCTCAAAGAGGCTGGTTTAAAAAGCAATGCTAAATGGTTGTTACCCGAAGGTGCCGACCCATCACACATGACGCGCTCCATACCCATGGAGAAAGCGCTCGATGATTGTTTAATCGCAACTCACATGAACGGTGAAGCGCTGCGGCCCGAGCAGGGGTATCCCATGCGTTTGGTTGTGCCCGGATGGGAAGGCAATATGTGGGTGAAGTGGCTTCGCCGCATTGAGGTAGGTGATAAACCCTGGCATCAACGCGAAGAAACCTCGAAATACACCGACCTTCTGGAAGATGGGTTAGCGAGGCGTTTTACTTGGGAAATGGAAGTTAAAAGTGTTGTTACAAGCCCGAGTCCGCAGGCACCGGTTAATCATGGCAGAGGGCAATTAGTGATCACCGGGTTAGCATGGTCGGGTTTAGGAAAAATAAAACGTGTTGATGTTTCTATTGATGGCGGAAGAAACTGGACAACAGCGCGATTAGATGAACCTTCATTTTCAAAATCGGTGCATCGGTTTTATCTGGACATTAACTGGGACGGAAAAGAAATGTTCTTACAAAGCCGTGCTATCGATGAATTAGGTCATGTGCAGCCAACTAAGAATCAGTTAAGAGCGGCTCGCGGTTTGAATTCGATTTACCACAATAACGGCATTCAAACTTGGCATGTACGCAACGATGGTAGTGTTGAAAATGTGGAAATTTCGTAACATGCTTACTGGCAAACGATCGCTTTTTTCAAACCAACCTGGCGTTATTAGCAAATACGTTTTAACGGTACTGTTTATTGGTTTATCTAACGGCATCGTTGGTAACGTGAGTGCTGATGCTGCAAAAGGTAAAATGCTATTTGGCCAATGCAGTGGATGCCATCAAGTTGGGCCAGAAGCAAAACATTTGTTTGGTCCCATACTTAACGGTGTTATGCAAAGAGAGGCTGCTAGCGCACCTGATTACGCTTATTCCGATGCCCTTAAAAATAAACTACAAGGTGGCAACTGGTCAGACGAGTCCATGGATGCGTTTTTAGCTGCACCGATGAGCTATGCACCGGGCACTAAAATGGCTTTTGTCGGTGTGCAATCAGAAGAAGATCGCGCAAACTTAATTAACTATTTAAGAAGCATTGATACCGACGGCAATTCAAGCGATGCAGCGACTGGCGTATTAAATGAATCTGAGCAGTCATCCGAAAATGCCTCGAATGAACCACCCCAAGAACGTCGGCCGGCTACTGAGTTCGCTGTTCCGGAGCACGGTGTTTTACATTTAGGCCGTTTAGCCTTAGCGGAAGAAGTGCAGGCTTGGGATATCGATGTTCGCCCGGATGGAGTCGGTTTGCCAGTTGGCCAAGGATCGGCTACCGTAGGTGGTGAACTGTACGATGCTGTTTGCGCGTCGTGTCATGGCGACTTTGGTGAAGGCACTGGCCGTTGGCCAATATTAGCGGGGGGTATGGATACGTTAACGGAGGAACGTCCGGAAAAAACCATCGGTTCCTACTGGCCATACTTGTCAACGGTTTATGATTACGTAAGGCGGGCAATGCCTTTTGGTAATGCTCGATCTTTAAGTGACGATGATGTTTATGCGATAACCGCTTATTTACTGTACCTGAATGATCTCGTTGATGAGGATTTCACATTGAGTTCGGACAACTTTAGTTCAATCGCTTTACCTAACGAACAGAACTTTATTGCAGATAATCGTTTGGAAGAAGCGTTCCGGCAGTCGAGCGAGCCGTGCATGAGTAATTGTGCTGATGAACCTGCCGTTGTGCTTCAAAGAGCACGTGTGTTGGATGTAACGCCGGAGGGTAACTAGTGCGCCAAGTCTATGCTGGGTTGGTACTGAGCATCTTTTCGGCAATGTTAATGGCCAACGGTGATTCAAACGAAGGTGCATCCTCAAGTAGCGCCGAAAACAGTAGCCAAATAAACAGTAGCCAATTAAGCGAAATTCTTGCACTGCAAGCCGATATTGATTACGGTGAGTATATTGCCGGTGAATGCCTGACGTGCCATAGTGTATCGGCACATGACAAATCGATACCGGTCATTCACGGTTCAGACAAAAAATTAATTGTAGAGGCCTTGCTCGCCTATCAACAAGGGGTCAGAGAGAACTCAGTGATGCGTTCTGTTGCCAGTAACTTGTCCGATGAAGAGATCGCCGCGGTTGCCACATTCTTTAATGCTCAATAGCGATTGGCTTAATACAACCGTAATTCGTTAACTTGATAATAAACTAATTATAAAAATTACCAACGAAGGAGCTTTTTAATAATGAAACACCTGAGTCGTAGACAATTTAATAAGGCGTTGGGGTTGGGGGTAGCATCGCTATCAGCACCTTCGATGTTATTAGGTCAGTCAAAACCCAAAGTGGTTGTGATTGGCGGAGGCGCTGGTGGTGCAACTGCTGCGCGTTACTTAGCCAAGGGCGATCTTGACGTTACGTTAATCGAAGATTCAAAAAAGTATACAACGTGTTTCTACTCTAACTTGTATCTGGGTGATGTCAGAACATTTGACTCAATCACACATGGTTACGAAAAGCTGGCATCTGATTTCGGTGTTAATGTTGTTAATGGCTTTGCAATGGAAATCGATAGAGCAGGGCAAATGGTTAAGCTCAAAGATGGCTCCTCTGTTGCTTACGATAAATTGGTTGTAGCCCCAGGTATCGACTTGGTTTATGACAGTGTGCCTGGCTACTCTGAAGAAGCTGCCCAAATCGCACCGCATGCTTGGCAAGGTGGCGCACAAACGCAATTGTTAAAAGAGAAAATGGATGCGCTTAAAAACGGTGACAACATCGTTATGGTTGCACCGCCTAATCCGTATCGTTGTCCTCCCGGACCTTACGAGCGCGTTTCGATGATGGCCCACATGTTTAAGCAAAAGGGCATGACGGATAGCACTATTACCATCATCGATCCTAAAACAAAATTTTCAAAACAAGGCCTGTTCACTGAAGGTTGGGAAAAACATTACTCGGGTGTTATCGAATGGATTGGTGCTGATATACACGGTGGTATCAAGTCGGTCGATGTAGAGGCCGGTACAGTCGAAACAGACTTCGATACGTTTGAAGGGCAGTTGCTGAATATTATTCCTAAACAAATTGCAGGTTCCATCGCGCAAACAGCAGAGCTTACAGACGACAGCGGTTTTTGCCAAATTGAAGCAGAGTCAATGCGCTCACAAGTGGATCCAAACATCTTTGTTATTGGTGACGCAAGTGTAGCGGGTGCAATGCCAAAATCCGGATTTTCTGCTAACAGCCAGGCAAAAGTTGCCGCATTAAATATTCGTGCAGATCTCCTGGGTACGAAAGTTTTTCCTGCCAAATACAGCAATACGTGCTGGAGCCTTATTGGTACCGACGATGGTGTGAAAGTCGGTGCGCAATACGCAGCGGTTGATGGGAAAATTGCCAGTACATCTACGTTCATCAGCCAAACAGGTGAAGATGCTGCGTTGCGTAAAACCACCTATGAGGAATCGATTGGTTGGTATGAGGGTATCACCAGCGATATGTTTGGGTAACTTGGTGTCTAAACCCAACTCAGTGCAACTGCCAAGACGGCAGTTTTTGCAACGGAGCGCCGGTATAACAGCCGGCGCACTGTTTGGCATGCCGTTGATTTCTCAAGCCAGCATCCAAAGACAACCGTTTGGCTCGGGTGAGTTGCTTGTGGTAAGCGATGGGCAATTAAGATTGCCCACGCAAATGGTGATGCATGAAAGCATTGATGCAAACGTTATCGACGAGTTTTTTAAAACTAACAACATCAGCAACGAAACGTTAACACCGGATTGCAATATCGTTTTGTGGCAGCAGGGTAACCGATTGGTTTTGTTTGATGTTGGTGCGGGGCCCAACTTTATGCCCAGTGCTGGAGACTTACTGGCGAATCTTGAAGACGCTAGTATCGACCCTGCCGATGTTACCGATGTTATTTTCACGCATGCTCATCCCGATCATATTTGGGGTTTGGTTGACGACTTCGATGAGCTGGCATTTCCTAATGCGAACTATTTCATCAACGCTCAGGAATGGGACTATTGGCGAAATGAAAACACCCTCAGTAACACGCCAGAGGCGCGCAAGTCGTTTGTGGTTGGTGCGCAGAATCGGTTTGCTTATCTTGAAGATCAAATCCAACTGTTTCAATATGGCGATGAAATACTGCCGGGTATCGAAGCGGTAAACACACAGGGCCATACACCGGGGCATACATCGATGGCGTTACATCAAGCCAATGATTCCTTGGTGTTGTTGGGCGATGCCATCACTCACCCGATCATCTCATTTGAAAAGCCAAACTGGCTTTCTGGCTCCGATCAAGACGCTGAGCAAGGTCGGCAAACCCGTTTAGCCTTGCTCGATCGACTGGCATCTGAAAATTCACAGATATTGGGTTACCATCTGCCTTACCCTGGTCTGGGAAGGGTTGAACGCAACGGCAATAACTATCGTTACGTTGTTTAATTAAATAGGCTCTGTGGCGCTTCTGCCACAGCAAGCCCCTTCGAGGCCTTAAACTAGCGTTAAGTAAAAGGTCGAAAACGATGGGCGCCACCAACAGTAACTTAGAACAAAGTCTTGGCGTGCCTTGCATGTGGATGCGCGGAGGCACATCGAAAGGGGCTTATTTTTTAGAACATCAACTCCCCGATAACAGAGACGAGTTTCTGCTACGCATTATGGGTTCACCCGATGATCGTCAGATCGACGGAATGGGTGGGGCAGACCCACTCACCAGCAAGGTAGCCATTGTAAAAAAATCTGATCGGCCTGATGCCGATGTCGACTACCTGTTCTTGCAAGTGTCAGTGGATCAGGCATTGGTGTCAGACAAACAAAATTGCGGCAATATACTGGCAGGCGTTGCACCGTTTGCGATAGAAAGAGGCTTGGTGCGTGCCACTGGTGCTTTAACGTCGGTTCGAATATTTATGGAAAACACTGGTCAGCTTGCCACAGCAACTGTGTCCACGGCTAACGACAAACCGGTTTATGCAGGTACTGCTGCCATTGACGGCGTGCCGGGAAAAGCTGCACCTATATCGATCACGTTTTCTGACACGGCGGGTTCAACTTGCGGTGCGCTGCTACCCACGGGTAATCCGGTCGATAACGTCGAAGGTGTTGATGTGACAATGATCGACAATGGTATGCCGGTGGTTGTGCTTAATGCGCAAGACTTTGGCCTGAGCGGTCAGGAAACCCGCGAACAGCTGGATGCGCATGTTGAACTAAAGTCGCGTTTGGAAAAGGTGCGGTTAGCTTGTGGTCCGCTGATGAACTTAGGCGATGTCAGCGAATTAACCGTACCTAAAATGACCTTGGTTAGTGCGCCGATGAACGGCGGCACCATTTCTACCCGAACCTTTATTCCGCACCGCTGTCATGCCAGCATTGGTGTATTGGGTGCTGTGAGCGTTGCTACCGCGTGCTTGCTCCAAGGGTCTCCGGCGCAAGTCTTGTCTGTAGTGCCTGAAGGCAACAAGAAAATTTTGCAGGTAGAGCATCCGATTGGTCAGACCACTATTGAGGCATCGATGGTGGGTGAAGAGCTAGATTCTGCCGGTATTATTCGCACAGCCAGAAAGCTGTTCGACGGGGACATATTCTCAGATTAAGCAGCGTATACGTTATTGGGAACGCAAAGCAAAAGAGAATCCGCCCATCAAAAATGATAATCCCAGCTTTGCACCAAAATAAATCCCGAGTAAAACGAGTGGTGCTGATAACGTCAGCAATGAAGCAGCTGAGACGCCTTGCCCAATAGTGCAACCATTGGCAAGAACACCACCAATGCCCATCATTACGGCACCCAATAAATGGCGTCCAAGTTCCTGGGCGCTGTCGCAGGCTTCCCACCTAACGTCCTTTTTAACGAATGCCACAATGGCTGCACCCAAAACAACACCAAATGTTAAGCCCATGGCGTAGTCGGGGATGCCACCTGTTCTTGCTATAAGTGAAAGAAGAACATCGCCGGGTGGTGCTACAAACGATGCTGATTCAATCTGTACAGGTTCGAATAAGGTTCGCTCAAAGTAGCTGGTAATAAACCAACCGGCGGAAACTACGCCGCCGATAACACAAGCACAAAAAATAGCAGCAACGTCGCGTCTGAAGCTGATCTCTCTGAAAACCCAAAGCGTTATTGCGATAACAGCAACTAAGATAATAAGCCAGTTGAGGTTGGCGTTAAAAATAGAGGAGATTAAATCCGGTAGGGCTTGATTGTTGTTTGGCATGTTAACCGAACCAAAGTCTGTGAACCTTTGCCTTATGGGGCCAAGTAAACCGCGTTGCGCTGCAAGTGCTGCCAAGCCCATCGTTACGATAACGATTAACGAGCGTATGCTACCTCCACCCAAACGCACCAATGCACCGAAACTGCAGGTACCAACCAAGGCCATACCAAACCCAAACATTAAACCGCCGATGACGGCTGCCTGAAGATTAAAGACAGCGCTCACTAAAAAGCTTTTTTGAATATCAATTAGCCCAACGTGTTGTAAAAGTTGAGTGGAAAGTAAGGCAACCGCAATCGCTAAAGCCCAAATTCGGATGCCTCGACTGTCGTTGGCATACCAAAACCGCTCGAGTGAGCCGAGTGTGCAGAAATGTTGCGCACGTGACACAGCGCCGAGTAAAGTGCCACAAACAACGCCGCTTAACGCTAACCCCCAAGCCGACTCGAGCAGCATCATGGCTTTTGTTCATCTTGGCGTACGGGTTTACAAAACAAATCGTAAAGTGACTCTACGATGGGTGCAACTTCATTGTTTGCCAAAGAGTAGTAAATCGTTCTACCTTCGCGTCTTGTGCTAACCAGATTGTCGATGCGCAAACGCGCTAATTGCTGCGATACGGTGGCTTGAGGTAGCGATACGATTTCTTCTATCTCTGAAACTGATCGTTCACCTTCGGCTAGCAGGCAAAGAATAAGCAATCGTGTTTCATGCGATAAAGCTTTCAACAACTCACTGGCTTTTCTAGCCTGACCGAGTAGCTCGTCCAGTTCAGATTGTCGAAAATTTGCTGATAATTTTGGCAAGGCCATAGGGGCGCGTTCTTATGGTTTTTTTGTGTTGGGTTGCGTTTCAAGTTGCGATAGCATTTCGCCCACTAAAAACCAGAAATGTTCATCCCCAGGGTAGCCATTAATACGATCTACTTCCTTATCGTTTTCAACCAAAATAAACGTTGGGGTGAAGCGCGCAGGCTTAACTTGTGACAGCTCTTTTGGCCAAGGCTCGTGTAAGTCTATGCGTCGTAAAGGTGCTAACTTGCCTTCGCTGGTTTTAGGATATGCCTCGGCTATTTGCTCATTGAACAACTCACAATAAACACATCCATCTTGTTCGACGACAATTAATTCTGCGCTGTGCGCAGTGTTGAGCAGCAAAAAAAGTGCTCCAAACAGAGTCGATATCGTTTTCATGCTTCATCCGCGACCGCGTTGAAAGTGGGTAGCCTGCATTATACATTCAAATTGTTGAATATGAGGTGAGCACAGTGCACAATAAGAGCCAGTGTGGTGTTTTTATGGCTTCAATTAGTGCCTTGATGGATCTAATCTAAAACCATTTGCTGAATAGCCACGAATTTGTGCGTCAGTTTGTTTTTGCTTTCCTTAATTTAAAAAAAGGATCTGTTATGAAAATAGTACGAGCTAAAAAAAGTCATTCGCGTTTCTCTTTATTGCTGACGGGTATTTGTTTAATGCTTTTTGCCCAACTTTCGGCTGCTGCAACGATAGGCGACGATGGCTTGCACAAGCAGTCTTGGTTTTCGCTGACGTTTAAAGATGTGGCAGAAGATATTAGCGATGCAGCCGAAGAAAACAAGCGCTTGGTTATAGTTTTTGAGCAACGTGGTTGCATCTATTGCGACAAAATGCACAAAGATATTTTAGCCGACGCCACGATTAGCGATTACTTGCAGAAAAATTATAATGTGGTTCAATTTAACTTGTTTGGCGATGAGGAAGTCATCGATTTAGATGGCGAGGTTCTTACCGAAAAAACTGCAGCTGAAAAATGGGGCGTGTTATTCACACCTACCATCTTGTTCCTGCCCGAAGCTGTTCCTGAACAAAGTGAAACTGCTTTGTCAGCAGCCGTTGCTGCAATGCCAGGTGCGTTTGGGAAGAAAACCTTTCTACACATGTTTCAATGGGTTCAGGAAAAAGGTTATGAATCTGATGAGCATTTTCAAAAATACCATGCTCGTCGCTTAGCAGAAGACCGATAGTGAATTAGTCCAATCACACATAAAAGATCGAGTATTCGTCTACAATGAGGGCTGTGTATTACTGCGCAATGCAAGGTTAAACAACATGGCTGTCGAATTTTTTATAGCGGACTACGAAAACGCGGAGCACGCCAAACAGGTGGTTTACCTGCTTAACAGCTACGCCGAAGACCCTATGGGTGGTGCTCAGCCTTTGAGTAGCTTTGCAAAAGATAATTTGATTGATGCTTTGCATAAAACGCCAGGTGCCTTTTCGGTACTCGGGCGAATGGATAGTCAGCCGATTGCGCTGGCTAATTGTTTTACCAGTTTATCCACTTTTGCGTGCAAACCACTCATTAATATTCACGACTTAGTCGTGCATGCAGACGCCCGCGGAAAAGGCGTTAGTCAATCACTACTAAGCTTTATAGAGAAGCATGCGGTGGCAAACCGTTGTTGTAAAGTGACGCTCGAAGTGCTTGAAGGCAATCAGACGGCACGGGCCGCTTACGCCAAATTTGGTTTTGATGCTTTCTCGCTGGACGATGCTACTGGCACCGCCATTTTCTTACAAAAAAAACTGTAATATCGCCATGCGGCTAACCGATTTTAAAGCACTTACTTTCGACTGCTACGGCACGCTTATCGATTGGGAGTCTGGTATGATCGCAGGTCTTGAGCCACTAACCAGCCAGCTAAGTGATACATTAACGCGTGATCAGATTCTGGAAGCGCATGCTCGCCATGAGTCGGCGCAACAGCAATGGACGCCAGCGATGCCGTACAGTCAGCTGTTGGCTATCGTTTACAAACGGCTTGCCGAAGAGTGGGGCTTAACTAGCTCTTACGAGCAGTGCAGTCGTTATGGCGCAAGTATTAAAGACTGGCCCGCGTTTCCCGATAGTTCGCAGGCATTGCAATATTTGGCACAACACTATCAATTGATCATTTTGTCGAATGTCGATAACCAAAGTTTTCAAGGCTCGAATGATCGCTTGAATATTGCGTTTGATGCTATCTACACAGCCGAAGATGTTGGCTCTTATAAGCCGTCTGATCGCAACTTCGAGTATATGCTCGAAAAACTGGCTTTGCGTGGAATACAACCCGCTGAGATATTACACACTGCAGAAAGCATGTTTCACGATCATGTACCTGCAAACAGGCATAAGTTAGCGTCATGTTGGATATATCGTCGACACAACAGAGAAGGTTTTGGTGCTACGATGAACCCCGGCAAACTGCCAGATTATAACTTCTGCTTTAACTCCATGGCTGAGCTTGTGGATGCTCACAAAGCAGCGCTAAAGGATCAATAACCCAGACAATGCACGTTTAATGCACCCATCGATAAAAGCCGCTTTTTGGATGGGTGGTGCAATGATCAGTTTCACGGTTATGGCTATTGGTGGCCGGGCGTTAGCGGGTCATCTCGATACATTCGAGATCATGATGTACCGCTCTTTTTTGGGTGTTGTTGTTGTTCTGTTTGTGGCTAAATGGGCAGGCAAGCTTAGCGAAATCAATACGCAGCAGCTCTCCTTGCATGGTTTTCGTAATGTCAGCCACTTCATTGGACAAAATCTTTGGTTCTATGCGGTCGCGCTAATTCCTTTGTCGCAGCTATTTGCTTTTGAATTTACAACTCCGTTATGGGTAGCGTTATTAGCACCTCTGGTTTTGGGTGAACGATGGACCACCACAAGAGTCGTTGCTTGTGCCGTTGGCTTTGCAGGCATTTTGCTGGTCGCCCGACCCGACACATCCACGTTAAATATTGCGACGTTAGCTGCAGCGCTTTGCGCGGTCGGTTTCGCCGGCGCAAGCTTAAGTACGAAAATATTGTCACGCACGCAATCGGTCACCTGCATTCTGTTTTGGTTGGTGGTGCTTCAAGCGATATTCGGTTTAATTTGCGCCGGTTACGACGGCCAGATAGAACCGCTTAACCACTACACATTCCCTTGGGCAATGCTGGTTGGTATTTGCGGATTGCTGGCTCACTTTTGTTTAACAACCGCCCTAAGCCTTGCGCCAGCCACGGTTGTATCACCACTGGAATTTGCCCGCTTGCCACTGGTAACTCTGGTTGGTTTCTATTTGTATGATGAACCTTTGCTGCTGTCTGTGTTTGTTGGCGCTGGTATTATCCTGTTAGCTAATATCATGAACATTCGTGCTGAAACGAAAATCAACGCCCAAACGTAAAACGATTATTTTTCCTCATGTTGCAGTAGCGCCCATTGCACATGCTCACGTACGATCTCAGAAGGGTGGTCAAGCCTGTTTTTAAGCGTATTGATTACATCGGGTGAGCTGGGTGCATTACCAAGTGCAATAGCAATATTGCGTAGCCAACTCTCATAGCCAATACGTCGAATGGCCGAGCCTGCCATACGTTCATTAAATGATGCTTCTGGCCAGCCGAATAAAGAAACCAAACTACTGGTATCCAGATTGTGTCGGGTAGAAAAATCCGCTTCTTTAGTGGGTTCACTGAATTTATTAAATGGACAAACTAATTGGCAATCATCGCAGCCATAAATTCTATTACCCATTGCTTTTCTAAATTCAACTGGAATTGTGCCGCGTAGTTCTATCGTTAAATAAGAAATGCAGCGCCGAGCGTCAACTTGGTAAGGCGCTACAATGGCATCGGTTGGGCAAGCCTGTAGGCAAGCGCTGCAGCTACCGCAGTGTTGAGTTACTTGAGGTTGATCAACTGGTAGCGGTAAATTAGTAAACAACTCACCCAGAAAAAACCATGACCCATTGTGTTGGTTTAACAAGTTACTGTGTTTGCCGATCCACCCTAAACCGGCTTTTTGCGCTAAGGCTTTTTCCAGCACAGGAGCGCTGTCGGTAAATGCTCTATAACCAAATCGACCAACCTTCGTTTCAATAAAACTGGCCATTTTCTGCAGTTTGTTGCGCATGAGTTTGTGGTAGTCGCGGCCCAATGCATAACGTGACACGTAACCCAATGTATGGTCGTCGAGAACGCTTTGGGCATCTCTAACATCTTCTTGAAAATAGTCCAAACGCACTGAAATAATGCTTAACGTTCCGGGTACCAGCTCGTTTGGCCGGGAGCGTTTGGTGCCATGGCGTTGCATGTATTGCATTTCTCCATGAAAATCTTTTTTTAGCCAGTTCAGCAAATGCACCTCATGGTCCGACAAATCCACATCACAGATAGCGCAGTCTGAAAAGCCGAGTTCAGTGGCCAGTGCTTTTATTTGCTTGCTGAGGGCAACGGCATTTTCTTTACTGATAGTGGTTGCGACTTCTGCTTCATTTTTTGAGTCGTTTATCACTGTATTGCGCCAAAATAGGTCGTGGCTATCGCCAACGTGCTGATAAATGGAGAATGTAGCTTAGTGCTTACTGTTTAACGGGCTAGAATTCACTGTTGCTCTAGAAGTGACCGTTTTTATAGTAAACCACTGTGTTGGCCGCAGCTGCCCAGCTTTGCCATGCAAGTACCGGGTTTCGTATCCAGCTGCCCGCGTGATATTCACCATGCCGGTCAAACAGAGTACCACGCAGTACTAACAGTTCTTCACCCAGTGGGTCTAGTTTGGGTCGGAAGGCAACTTCCTGATACCAGCGAATGAGCATCGCATTGCTGGTGTCGTGTAAATGCAGCGGTAAAACTTCGGTGCCCTCTACCGGGCCCGGTAGCCAAAGGCTTTCATCTTCACCATTAATTGTGCGAACTCGGGTGTCTGAAGTTGCTAGCTGACCCAGCGATACATAGCACTCGGCACTGACTAGAACACTGCCTTCGTTGTTGGATAAGGCGTCATTTTCTTTATCTGCAGACAGCTTGATAATCGGTGTAGACAGGGTTTCGCCGTTGGGGTGTCGAAAATAATGACCTGCGTTGAAGCTTGCCAGCGGATTTTCGATAAGCCCTTTCAGCAACAACAGCTCGCAACCTGTGGTGTCGAGTTCGGCAACGCTGGTTGAACCGGAAAGCCGCAGAAGTGCCGTTAGCCTTGTATTTTTTGCGGCAGATGCGGGCACCAATTCCAGCAGCCGCAGTTGCAAATTGGGCACTGAAGTATCCACCCATTCCGCGTCTTCTGGTAGTGCAACGGCACGCTCTAAAAAATCGCTGTTTTGGGCGGCTGGAACTGCGCCGCTCAAGCGAGCCAAAAGCTCCGGAACTGAGGTTGCGGTGGTTTGCGAAGTCATCGGGCGGAGTATACAAGAGCTAAAAAGAAATTCCCTGTACTTCAAAGCAACTTATGCTAATCTGATAGTAAGAGAACTTTTGGAGTACGTTATGCAAAACCTACCTCCGCTTACACATCTTGAAACTCGGGTTTTGTCCGCCATAGATAACCATATTGGGTGTCATGGGCAATCGCCCACCATTGCTGAATTAGCGTTGCAGCTGCGCCTTAAATCCAAAGGCACCGTTCATCGTTATGTTCAATCACTGATTGAAAAAGGGCGCTTGGAGCGTCAGGGCTCTGGCTGGCGTGGTTTACGCGTTACCGGTGCTGCCAAAGCTGAAAAATCAAGAATGCAGCTGCAATCCAGCGCTAAAATTCCTGAATCCAATGTGGTCGACCACAGAGCGCTGCCGAGCAGTAAAGTGACCTCCGGTGACTTCAAAATACCGCTGCTAGGGAAAATCGCTGCTGGGCATCCCATTGAGGCTATCGAAGATCAAAACCATCTCGATTTGGCCGAGTTCTTTATTGGTCCGGATCGCTACGCCCTCCGCGTCACAGGCAACTCCATGATGGATGCTGGTATTCTCGATGGCGATACGGTCATTTTGAAAAAAA
>CALDTX010000202.1 GCA_937923565.1 uncultured Granulosicoccaceae bacterium
CAAACGCCATTACATTAACGATGCCGGTACTGGCAATACGGTTAATGTTGCTCACCCTCGTGTTTTACAACTGGTGCTCGATAGTTTGCGCTATTGGGTAAAGTACATGCATGTCGATGGTTTCCGGTTTGACTTAGGCACTGTATTGGGTCGCGAACCGCATGGTTTTGATTCAGGTGCTGGATTTTTCGACGCTTTGTTGCAAGACCCCGTACTTGCCAACACTAAGTTAATCGCCGAACCGTGGGACATCGGTTTGGGCGGATATCAACTTGGGCAATTCCCAAGCCGTTTTTCCGAATGGAACGATCGTTACCGCGATACCGTTCGTAAAGTATGGAAAGGGGAGGTCGGGTTACTGCCAGAATTTGCTGATCATCTGCTGGGTAGTAGCAGTGTGTTTGAATGGCAGCGCGGTAGAGCCGCCTCAGCCAGCGTCAATTTTATAACCTCACATGATGGGTTTACGCTACTCGATTTGGTGAGCTATGCCGATAAGCATAACGAGGCTAATGGTGAAGAAAACCGCGACGGACACGGTGCAAATTATTCGTCGAATGGAGGTGTAGAAGGCCGCACCAAAGACCCTGCCATCAATGCACAACGACGGCGGCGACAGCGCAATTTGTTAACCACGCTGATGGTGTCTCAAGGTGTGCCCATGCTGCTGGCAGGCGATGAAATTGGTAATACGCAAAACGGTAATAATAATGCGTATTGTCAGGATAACGAAATTGGCTGGATTGACTGGCATGCACGACGCAGCGACCGGGCTATGCAAGCCTTTGTAAGCCAACTCGTACATTTACGTAAAACTCAGCCAGTTTTACGTCGTTCACACTATATGCACGGCACGAGCCTGTCTGAAGGCTACGGCGTGGCTGATGTGGCTTGGTTTGATGCCAATAGTCAGCCGATGTCGGATCAGGATTGGCAAAATTCAGGTAATCGGGTTTTTGCGTTGCAACTAGCCGGTGATGCGCTGGAGCGCCCCGAAGATGGCGAAATTGGCGATACTTTGCTAATGGTGTTTAATTTTGGCGAGCAAGCGGTCGACTACAAACTTGAGCTATTACCCAAAACAGGGACATCCTGGCAACTATTAATTGACACATTTGGCGATATTAGCCAACCAAGTGAGCTTTTTGGCTCAATGCTGGTAAGAGCGGATTCAGTGGTTATAGCACGCTGTTATAATTAGGACTTCAGACCGCAACGGCAGTGAGCCTTAAGAATCCGTCATGAAATCTACGTTATCAGCCACACATCTCCTCAGGCATTTGGTGCTATTTCTTTTCACTGTCATTTTTCTGCTGACAATGATTCGCGCGGCTTATGTTTTATGGCAATTTCCAACAGCGCTTGAATCCGGCGCATTATTGGAAATTTTTATCATGGGCCTGCGTTACGATCTGGCTCTGGCCGGTATTCTTTTGCTCCCTGTAGGGCTATTAGGCAGTCTGCTGGGCATGTTCAATATAACAAGAGGCTTGGGGAAGTTCATCGTTGCCACTTTGCTAATACTTGGCATGCTGTTCGTGTTGCTTTCTGAATTAATTACGCCGTATTTTCTGATTGGTCAGAATGTACGTCCAGACCTACTGGTGCTCAGTTCGGTTACTGATCCCATTAAAATGTTGGCTGATCTTTGGTCTGCTTACATGATCCCGGCCGTGATTGGCGTGGTGTTAACGGTTTTAATCATGATTGCTTACATTGCCCGCCTGGAAACCGATCGCTTAATGCGTTATCGCTTTAGTCGCTTATCGGCGTTGTTACTGTTTATTGTTGCACCATTGGCGTGTGTTTTTGCGATTTACAGTGGCATCTATCCGATGCACGCCGCGTTATCGCCTACTACTGGCTTGCTATCAACGGAAACAGTGATTAACGAAATTGCGTTGAACACTGGGTATAAAACGCTTTACTCAATGGTTCAGCCATTGCTACCCAATGGCTTATGATCCATCGCAATTGTCATTAGCCTGATAAGCGCGAACATAGTCTATTTGATAGCGTGCCGGGAAGGGTGTGCGACTGGAAGGGTTGCCTGGCCAGTTGCCTCCAACCGCTAAATTTAGTAAGAAATGCACGGGTTTAGTGAAGTCGCTAGGTGTTGGGTGACTTGCAACCCATTGCTTGTTTCGGTACCAGTGCACTTTATCAGCGTTCCAGATAACGCTGTAAACATGAAAGTTTTCGGTTAAGTCCTCTCTGCCCGTGTGATCGTATGGGTGCGATTCCAGCGGACCATTTCGATTGGTGTGTAGCGTTGTGTGGAATGTAAACGGTTCAGAGCCTAAGTTCTCCATAACGTCAATTTCTGGTAAAACAGCCACACCCTCTGGCCATTGATCGAAACTGGGTAGTAACCAAAAGGCCGACCATAACCCTTGCCCTTTAGGCACTTTTACACGGGCTTCAAAACGTCCGTATTTTTGTGAGAAACCGTTTTCAGTGGTTAACACCCCTGAAATATAAGGCCGGTTTTTCACCTGATCATTAAGTGACTGCGGTGTTTTGTTTGCAACGATAGACAAGATGCCATCGTCTATTTCAAATGGCGAGAGTGAATGTACGGCTGGGTCAATGTAGTATTGCAGTTCATTGTTAATGATAATGTCGCTGCCCCAGATGTAACTGGTTTTCCATTGTCCTTTGCCGGTATTCGCATCCCATAGATCGAGCTCATTAAACTCTTCATTGAACGTGATATCCCAACAAGCATCGTCAATAGGTGCTTTATCGGTTCGACTTTGAGCCTGTACCAGGCCAAAGCTGGTTGCCAAGGCGGCACTAACAACTGTTGCCAGTATAGAAACTTTAGACGTTGAAGCAGTTTGCAAGATGCGTTTCATAGTCCACCACGTGTTTGTCATTGATCTGCAGTATAGCGTTACTCAGGCGGGTGTTTGCTAAACCAGTCCCATGCGTGTTGCAGGCTTTGTTCGATATCGGGGTAGCTAGGTGTCCAGT
>CALDTX010000203.1 GCA_937923565.1 uncultured Granulosicoccaceae bacterium
GCATCCAATCGGATAACGATTGCGGTCGGTCTGCTATGCGAAACTGCATCGCCCAATCGATGGCTTTTAAAAACCCCGGACTGAACCGGCCCTCACCCAGTTTCTCTGCACTAATTAACGGATCTTTACCACCGTTGAACAAGGCGGTTGCGCGGCGTGTGCTTTCAACAGGGTCCCTACCACTAATGGCGTAGTAGAGCGTACCGCCTAATGCGTAGATATCTGTCCATGGGCCCTGTTGTTCTTCGCTTTCATCGTTGTATTGCTCCAACGGTGCATAGCCTACAGACACCAAGGCCGTTAAACTTTGCTGCGTAAATTTTGTGGCATTGCGGGCTGAACCGAAATCGATGAGTACCGGGCTACCGTCTCTACGCACCAAAATATTGGCAGGTTTAATATCACGATGTATAAAACCGTGGCGATGCACTTCCGCCAAACCTTTAGAGATAGGCAGTATGAGCCGCTTGAGCGTTTGTTCATCATTACCGCCGGGTTGCCTGAGCGCGCTGCGCAAATCAAGCCCTTCTTCAAACTCCATCACCATATAAGCGGTGTTGTTAGCTTGAAAAACCGACATCACTCTAACAATATTGGGGTGCTTAAACTTGACGAGGTTGCGCGCTTCCTTGATAAAGCGGTCCATTCCCCACCGAAACATATCGCTTTGCGACAGTTGCTTTGGCTGCACCGTATTGTCGGCTGTGCGGGTGGTAATATCGCTCGGCAAATATTCTTTGACCGCAACTTGATGATCAAGATTGGTATCGGTGGCTAGGTAAATGACACCAAAACCACCACGACCGAGGATCCGTTCAATGCGATACCAATTCAGCATTTCCCCTGGTTGGAGTGTTTTGTGCGGTGCTTTTGAGTCCATTACCGGGTGGTTGGAGAGCTAAATTGTGAGCAAGACCGCATGGTAACAAAAAACCCAAGAATACCGGTGCATTGTCAGTCGCACTTTGCGCACACAATAACGTGCAACGGCGCACGTTGCGCGAGGCAATTCAAGGTCCAACGCGCTTTTTCTCAGGCACGCAATAAATTAGCCGCTATCAGCCCCAAGTTAGCGTCCTTTTGCACGTCAATTCCGGTGATATCCACCCTAAATAACTGATCTACCTTTAGAGGCAATATAGTCCGTGTCAACAGAAAACTCTTATTTACAAGCCTACATCGAAGAGCAAAGCTTAGCTGAGAGCATGATTCCAGCACTGGGCGCGCTCTATCGCGAACGTGGCGTCATTATCACCGTGTTTGGCCGAAAGCTCATGAACGGCTCAACCATCGACATCATCAAAGCCCACAGGCTCTCGCTACAGGTCATTGGTGAGTCAATTTCTGTGGCAGAAACCAGCCGGATTTTGACGATCTTGCAAGCCATAGCGCCGGGCTCATCGCGTATCGATATTGGTAAATTGGCACATAAAGCGCGGCAGCTTGGTCATTTCAGTACCAGTGACAACGATGGTTTAACCGCATTTTTGCAAGAGTCAGTAAGTCATTTAGCCGATGTCAGCTCACTGTTGAGCGAGCCTCGCGATATCGTGCTTTATGGGTTTGGTCGTATTGGACGAATTCTGGCGCGGTTGCTTATTGAGCGCACAACCTCCAACAACCCGTTGCGCTTGCGTGCCATTGTGGTACGAGGTGGCAAAGATGGCGATTTACAAAAACGCGCAAGCCTGCTGCGTCGCGACTCTATACATGGACCGTTCAATGGCCACATTAATGTCGACCTTGAGCAAAGCGCCATTATTGCAAACGGCAACTTCATTAAAGTTATTTACGCGAACCAACCCGAAGACATCGACTACACCGAATACGGTATCGACAACGCACTTATCGTTGATAACACCGGCGTGTTTAAAGATGAAAAGGCTCTATCGCGGCACTTAGTCCCCAAAGGCGCAGCAAAGGTCTTACTCACAGCACCTGCAAGTGGTGCCATTAAAAACATCGTTTACGGTGTTAATGAGCACATGATGGAAGACAGCGACAAAATATTATGTGCCGCCAGCTGTACCACCAATGCAATAACACCTATCCTGAAAATCATTAACGACAAATTCGGCATCGAAAATGGTCATGTTGAAACCGTGCATTCGTACACCAACGACCAAAACCTGATAGACAACTACCACACCGCCGACAGACGTGGCCGAAGCGCACCGCTGAACATGGTACTGACGTCAACCGGTGCGGCCAAAGCGGTTGCCAAAGCACTGCCTGAACTGGCTGGTAAACTCAGTGGTAACGCTATTCGGGTACCCACACCGAACGTGTCTATGGCTGTGTGCAATTTGAACCTGAAAACCAGCACGAACCGCGATGAAATTAATGAGTTCGTTCGCGATATGGCGTTCAATTCAGAGTTGAGTTTACAGATTAATTATTCTTATTCTACAGAAGTGGTTTCCAGCGATTTAGTGGGCACACCGGAACCGGCAATTTTCGATTCTGTGGCAACACTTGCTGAAGACAAGCGCTGTGTTTTATACGTTTGGTACGATAACGAATACGGTTATAGCACGCAGGTGTTACGCGTTATGCAGCACATGATGGGCTTGCAAATTCCAACCGTTAGTTAACCATAAAAAAGTAATTTAGCCGGCCCAACTGTCAAAGTTGGGGCGGCTAAAGTTGAGACTGCTGAAGAAGCGATAAGGTGAAAAAATCGTCTAGTGCGTCATGCCGTAAATGACATAGTTAACGCCTAACCGATAAGCTGTCGCGGTATACAACGCACTGTACTCTTCCATGTCGGCATGTTCCCAGGCATCGCCCAAATCCATATTCCAATTCACCACGACCATCACGCGATCTTGATCGTCGAGAATGCCGAACCATTTAGCTTGTTGCCGTGATGCATTGCTTTCAACAACAGCCATAGACTTCGAAATAGGCAACTCCCAGGTTTCGCCCGGGTTCAAACATAAGGCCCTTAAGCCGGGAATTTGAATGAATTCGTCGATCGGAAAATGCACATTAAAAATTTCATGATCGTTGGAAAGCTCAACAATGGGACGATCCGGAAACACTTGATTCATCCAGTTTTCAAATTGTGACCATTGATAACTGCCGTGAAAATCATCCACTAATAGAAAGCCACCGCGCAATAAGTACTCGCGCAAATTATCCGCTTCCAGCTGGCTGAACGAGGCAAAACCTGCTTCAACTAAATACAGGAACGGAAAATCAAAAAGACGCTCATCCATTAACGAGATAGACTGGCTTTGCTCATTCGTTTCTACGCGTGTTAAACGCTTCATCGCAGAAATGAAATGCGGCTCCGACTCTGAACAGTCTGCCTGCCAATGCGGGTAACCAATGCGATCGCCTAAATTGTTGATCGCTTCCTGGTTGTCTGCAAAGATGAGTCTGGAGAACGTAAATTCCTGGTCGCTGATATCAGGCAACGCCGCCGGGCACGCTGGTCGTTGCGGTGTGGTACAAATAGCCAACTGTTGAGCGTGCACCATGGTGCTACTCAACAGCAAACTGGCTACTACCAGGGTTGCTCGTTTAAGTCCCGGACTAAACATATCGGTTAACGATATTCTCCAATGCTTCCTGTTTGCCTGACACAGGCTCAGGGTTAATGTTTTTCTGTTGCACAAGGGTGGCGATATCTTCCAACGACATAGAGCCATCGAGCATTTTATTGGCCGAATCGTTGTTCCAACCGGCATATCGTGCATCCAACGGTGCTGAAAGTGCGTTCTCATCCATCATAGCAGCTGCTGCTTTCAAGCCTCTTGCACAACAATCCATACCACCAATATGCGCAATCAGCAGATCTTCAGGATCGATAGACTGTCGACGTAACTTAGCATCAAAGTTAGTGCCACCGGTGGTGAATCCGCCCGCCTGCAACACCATGTAATACGCCAAGGCCATTTCCGGCACGTTATTAGGGAATTGATCGGTATCCCAACCCGACTGGTAGTCGTTTCTGTTCATATCAATAGAACCAAAAATACCAAGAGCCGCAGCTGTTGCCAGTTCATGCTCAAACGAGTGACCGGCCAATATGGCGTGGCCTTGCTCTATGTTCACTTTAACTTCATTTTCTAAACCATAGCGCTTCAGAAAACCGTACACAGTGGCAACATCGTAGTCATATTGATGTTTGGTCGGTTCCTGCGGTTTTGGTTCAATTAATATAGCGCCTTTGAAGCCAATTTTATGTTTGTACTCCACCACTAAGTTCAAAAAGCGGCCTAACTGATCCAGCTCACGCCCAATATTGGTATTAAGTAAGGTTTCGTAGCCTTCTCTACCGCCCCACAACACATAGTTTTCACCGCCCAATTGCATCGTTGCATCCATACAGGTTTTAACCGTTGCGGCCGCAAACGCAAAAACGTCTGGATCGGGGTTTGTGGCAGCACCCGACATATAGCGACGGTGAGAAAACAGATTCGCTGTACCCCACAACAACTTGACACCGGTTTGCTCCATCTTTTGTTCAAAGTAATCCGTGATAGCTTTTAGGTTGTCGGTGTTCTGCGCAAAGGTATCGCCTTCGGGGCGAACATCGGCATCGTGAAAGCAAAAATACGGCACACCGAGCGCTTGAAACATTTCAAACGCTACATCAGCTTTTAACTTTGCATGTTCCATGCTATCGCCAAACCAAGGACGCTCGAAGGTTTGCCCACCAAAGGGATCGCCACCGGGCCACACAAAACTATGCCAATAAGCCGCGGCAAAGCGTAAGTGGTCTTCCATGCGTTTGCCTAACACCAGTTCGTCCGGGTTATAAAACCGGAACGATAGGGGATCTCGGCTATCAGCCCCAGCGTAAGAAATTTTCTGAATGTCTCCGAAAAAACCGGTTGTCATTGTATTCGGCCTCTGTATAAGTTTAGCTATTGCAAATAGGTGTACATGTAAATGGACTATGAGACTAAGCGCGTTAGCTTGTCATCGCTCCGGGCCCGGGGGTGGCGCCTGGTGGGCATTTGCCCAGAATAATCATGCCCAATACTTCATCTTTGGTGACTGCATCAACTGGCGCTGAGCCTACCATTTGTCCGTTTTTCATCACAGCCACACGATCGGCCAGTTCAAACACATCTTCGATATCGTGACTGATTAAAAAGATACTAATACCGTTTTGTTTAAGCTGTTTAATCAGCTCGCCTACCTGCGCAGTTTCTTCAGGGCCCAACGCAGCGGTTGGTTCATCCATAATTAATATCTGCGCATTGAACAGTATAGCTCTGGCAATCGCGACAGACTGTCGCTGCCCACCCGATAAGGCTTTTACCGGTTCTTTAAAACGTTGGAATCGTGGGTTTAATCGCCCCATTACTTCTCTGGCCTGTGCCTCCATAGCAACATCATCCAATGTGCCCCATAACGTGCGCAGCTCTCTACCCAGAAACAAATTAGCCGCCGCATCAACGTTATCTGCCAACGCCAAGGTTTGATATATGGTTTCGATACCATAGGCTTTTGCATCTCGCGGGTTAGCGATGTTGGCCTCTTCACCGCGAATGATAATTTTTCCCTGACTGCGTTTATAGGCACCACTTAATATTTTTATCAGTGTCGATTTACCTGCGCCGTTGTGGCCTAACAACGCAACCACTTCGCCTTTGTGTAAATCCAGCGAAGCATCGTCTACGGCTCTTATACCACCAAATGCAATAGACACATTTTGCATTTCTACGACTTTTTCAGCACTCTGTTGCATTGTCTATTACCCCTGTCGACGTCGATACAAACCGTCTAACCAAACGGCCATTACCAGTACTAACCCCACCACAACATTTTGCAGCGGCGCATCCAAACCTACTAACACCATGCCCGATTGCAGCGACTGCATAACCACTGCCCCTAACATAGCGCCTACAATCGTGCCCACACCACCACCGAGCGATGTGCCACCAATAACCGCTGCCGCAATAACCATCAGTTCGTCGAGCGTGCCTTGCGCGTTGGTTGCAGCATTTAAGCGAGCCGTTGATATAGCACCCGCAATGCCGCACAACATCCCCATTAATATAAATATTTTAGTGGTTACCCAGCGCGAGTTAATACCAGCCAGATCGGCAGCTTCAGGGTTACCACCCATTGCAAACACATATCGACCAAAGCGGGTTCGCGTGGTGATAAAGGTCATCACAATACCTACACCAATGGCGATAAGCACTGGTATAGCAATGCCATGCGCGATCACCAATTCGCTGGGTTCAACATTAAGATTGTTGGCTTTGATATGACGCTTAACAATACCAACCGGCCATGGATAAGCATTAGCGACAGCTACCGCGCCCATCACTACAACCCAGCTAGTGCCAACCATAAAAAGTTCTGCCCACATCGGCTTGAGTGGAAAGTTAAACCGTTGTCGCTGGCGGCGGCCATTGATCGCTAACAACGCAATCACCACACAAGCAACAATACCGATAACCCAGCTCCAAAATTCACCAATGGAACCATAGGGCCCGCCGCCCATCAGTCTGAATGTGTTGTTCATTGGTGCAACGGTTTGACCCGATGTTACCCACCAAGCCGCACCTCGCCAAATGAGTAAGCCACCTAAGGTTACGATAAAAGCAGGCACGCCTAAATAAGCGATAACAAAACCGTGCAAGCCACCTATCATGCCGCCTAAAACAATACCCACCAGCAGCGCGATGACCCAGATGAATTGGCTATCGCTACCCAGCATGCCGGGCAGCACCGATATTTGGGTAACGCCCATAATCATCGCTACAAAACCAAGGATGGAACCTACCGATAGATCGATGTTGCGCGTAACGATAACCAGCACCATGCCGGTGGCCATAACGGCTACAGAGGCAGTTTGAACCGACAGATTCCACAGGTTTCGTGGGGTCAGGAACCGACCGTCAGAGAAAAAATGAAACGCTAGCCAGATAAGTAGCAGCGCACCAATCATCCCTAACAATCGGGTATCAATTTCTGTGGCGCGAATGAAACGATTGAACGCACCTTCTTCGCTCTTTTGAGCAACTTCTGCAGTTTTTTCGTTTGTCATACTGACGTTTACTTGTTGGTTGAGTAAAAAAAAGGCGAACCGGTGAAGGCCCGCCTTTCTGGCGCAAAGCCTAACTAATTGGTGTAGTTAAGCTTCGATACTAAAAGTACTGCTTAGCCGCAAGCAGCTACAGCTTCTGCTGCATCCATACAGGCTTTTTCAGCTTCAATCCAACCCGCGTCGATTACAACGTTAAGGTTGTCTTGAGTAACAGGCACTGGCGCTAAGAAGATAGCGTTCAGTTCAACACCTGCAGGACCACCCGAGAATTTAACAACGCCTGGAATTTCTTCCATGGATTTGCCATCAGCCAACATTGCTGCAACGCTTGCTGCGTTTTTGCCCAGCTCGCGCGCATCTTTCCAAACCGATACGGTTTGTGTGCCACGTGCTACGCGATTCAATGCAGCGTGATCGCCGTCCTGACCAGAAACGGGTACTGTTCCGTCAAGGCCTTGAGCCGCCAATGCCGCTACAACACCACCAGCCATACCGTCGTTAGATGCAACAACCGCATCAACTTCGTTGTTGTTAGCCGTTAAGATCTGCTCCATATTGCGCTGAGCATTTTCTGGCTTCCAACCGTCAGTGTAAGATTCACCAACGTTTTTGATTTTGCCGGCATCCATCGCTTCTTTCAGCACTTCCATTTGTCCACCGAAAAGAAAGTCAGCGTTAGGATCAGACGAGCTACCTTTGATAAACGCATAGTTGCCTTCAGGCATTGCAGCTAAAACTGCGCGTGCCTGCATACGACCCACTTCTACGTTATCGAATGTGATGTAAAACGCATCTGGGTTCTCGATTAAACGGTCGTAACCAACTACAGGAATACCTTCAGAAACCGCATTCTCAACTGCAGGACCAATGGCGCCTGAATCCTGAGCCAAAATGATTAACGCGTCAGCGCCTTGAGCGATTAAGCTCTCAACATCAGTTAATTGCTTTGCAGCAGACGACTGAGCGTCAGCCGAAATGTACTTGTCGCCAGCAGCTTCAATAGCGGCAACCATAGCGGCTTCGTCAGTTTTCCAACGTTCTTCCTGGAAGTTAGACCAAGAAACACCAATAATTTTTCCCTCTGCTGCTGCAGTGCCTGCAAACAGCGCAGCCACGGTCGCAGAGACCAATGCCAAAGATGATTTTTTCATACTCACTCCAAATAAGCGGTTAATAAGGCCGGGTTCAACGGCACAATCTGTGAAGTCGATTTAATTCACGACTAGAAAAAATTCTGACATCACGTTAAAATCCTGTCAAGCTAATTTTTGTCTATTGCATAAGAATTTCATGTCAAAGTGTCATTAATGAAAAGTCCTGACATTATTAGAAGCCACGATTTACGTGCCCGAAACCGCTATCGGATACTACGCACCTTGCGTCAAGACGGCCCGCAAACGCGCGCAAAGCTGGGAAAAGCCACTCGGTTAAGTGCGGCCGCCCTGTCTACCCTGCTCAGCGAAATGCTGGAACAGGGTTACTTGCAAACCGCGCAAGACATCAGCGCACCCCGTCGCGGTCGACCACAATCGATTATCAGGCTGGATGCGAACGCGGCTGTAACCGCAACCGTGGCAATGACAATCGACCGGCTCGAGTTAGCCTTCGTTAATTACAACGGTGATGTGTTATTCAGCGAAGTACTCACGCTCGATACACGAAGCCTGCAAAAAGACGAGCTAATAGCAACGGTTATTCAACTGATTGAGCGCGCTTGCGCATCGCAACACATTGCACACCTGTGTCACATCAGTGTGGGTATTCAGGGTGTTGTTGATAGGAATGAAGGCGTGTTGTTATGGTCACCCATAACGAAAGGCACCCATGTTCAATTCCAACAACACATCGAAAATAAATTTAACGTTGCAACCAGCGTTAACAACGATTGTCGTTTAATAGCAGATGCATTACACAACACAGAATCTGAAAAACTCGGCGACAGTTTTGCCAGCGTTTTGTTTTCTCACGGTGTGGGGATGGGCATTTATTTTCAGGGTAAAGCGTTTTCGGGGACGCAATCGTCTGCATTGGAAATCGGGCATATGCAGCACGAACGCCAAGGGGCACGTTGCCGTTGTGGCAAATTCGGATGCATTGAAGCTTATACATCGAACTACGGCATTTTGCGAATGGCAAACGACGGCGATCCCGCTGCAGAACCGCCGGGTGAAGTTGATCTCAGCATCATTCACGATCTGGTGCTCAAAGCCCGTCAGGGCGATACACTTGCGGCAGATGCGTTTAGCACCGCCGGCCGAGCATTAGGTGAAGGGCTTGCCAACGTATTTACATTACTCGACCCAATGCCTGTGGCATTGGTGGGTCACAACGATGTGGTTTTTAGCCAAATGATCGATGACATGCTAATTGGCATTAACAGCATTGGACGATCGGAAACCGATTTTAAATCTTTATTGCATTGCTTCGAACATGCAAGGCCTCTGTTGCAAAAAGGCTTATCGCTCGACTCCATGCATTATGTGGATAGGCAATTCGCCAACACGCGCTACGCCGACATCTCCGATCAAGGCGTAACAACATGAACCGGCTAAGTCGCTTGGTGAAGTTGTCGAACGTGCGAGTGACGACATCACTTTTGATGACAACGGCGCTAATGATTACGACGCCACATGTAATAACGTCGGCATTTGCCAACGAAAGGCCCGCAACGAATGTCGATCAAAACGCTACGCCCTGGACCGAGCAAGCAATAACACAACACATCGATCAAAGCAGCATCGCTGAACAACCCAACAAACAACAGTTGCGCGCGTTAATTAAAGCGGGTGAGCAATTGTTTAACGCACGTTTTACAACCCTTGATGGTGTTGGCCGCCCAATGAGCACGCAAGCGATCATACCCACCAAACGCAGACGCCCTGCCCGTCAGGAATTTTCCCGAACAGCAGGACTCGATGCCAACGCGTGCGCAAGTTGCCATAACCAGCCCTTCATTGGAGGCGCGGGGGATTTTTCGGCCAATGTTTTTGTTTCCGAAGGGTTTAACCACGCCGACTTCGACACAACAGACCCGCAATTTTCCAACGAACGCAACACCAATCATTTGTTTGGTGCAGGCCTGATTGAATTGCTGGCCAGAGAGATGAGCACTGAGCTTATCCAACAGCGAAACACAGCATTAGTAGAGGCCAGAGAAACTCAAACCACGATCAAGCTGGCACTGCAAACCAAGGGTGTCTCTTTCGGCGAATTGTTAGTGCATGCAGACGGTACGGTTGATACACACAAGATAGAAGGCGTTGATGCCGATTTAATCATTAAACCGTTCAGCCAAAAAGGGGTTATCACCTCACTGCGGCAATTTAGCATCAATGCCTTAAATCATCACCATGGCATGCAAGCATCGGAACGTTTTGGTGCTCGCTGGACAGGCAGCGATGATTTTGATGAAGACAATCATAACAATGAAATTCAGGCTGGCGATATTTCAGCGTTAGTAGCATGGCAAGCAAGCCTGGCTCCACCGTCAGTGAAACAAAACTTAAACGCCGATTGGCAACAAGCGGCGATGCGGGGTTCATCCGTTTTCGATCAGCTGAGTTGCAACAGTTGCCATAAACGCAGCTTGCCGTTAAAAAGTTTAGTGTTTACCGACCCCGGGCCGTTCGATGCAGCAGGGACTTTACGCTCCGGTGAAGTGCCGAACGCACACTATGACCTTGCGATGCTCGATTGGGCAAAGCAGCTTCCACAAGATGAAAACGGTCATTGGCTTGTGCCGTTATTTGGTGATTTAAAACGCTATGTTATCGCCGATAAAAAAATTGCCACGTTAGCAAACGAGTTGTTGTCGCAACGTTTTGTAGAGCGCAATGTGTTTCAAACCAGCGAGCTGTGGGGCATTGCAGACACCGACCCTTATGGCCACCGCGGTGATCTGAGTACCTTATCAGAAGTCATTACCGCCCATGGTGGACAAGCTACCGATGCAAGAAACGCTTGGCTTGCACTCAGCGACAACGAAAAATCTGATTTAACGGCATTTCTTAAAACACTGACGATTCAACAACCATGAATTTCCTTGGCCGCATCTTGTTGTTCTTTTGTGCACTCAGCCAAACGGCCTTAGCTGAAAATGTGCAAACAGAGTTTCATGCCGACATTCCGCGTTATACCGAACAGGCGCTAAAGGCTAATTTGGATCATGAATATACCGGCCCATGGGAGTACTTTGTAGGTGGTGGTGTTGCAACCCTTGATTGCAATCAAGACCGAATGCCTGATGTTTTTATCGCAGGCGGCGAAAACCCAAGCGCGCTTTACATCAACACCAGCCATAAAGGTAGCGACATCAGTTTTACGCAAAGTTCGCAAACTAGCGTTGCCATGAAAAACGTTATTGGCGCCTACCCCATTAACTTGGATAACGATGCCTGGCTCGATCTGGTGGTGCTGCGCGTTGGCGAAAACAAACTGCTAAAAGGCGGCCCCGATTGCCAGTTTTCACTGGCCAATGAACGCTTTGGTTTCGATGGTGGTCGAGCATGGTCAACCGCTTTCGCTGCAAGCTTTGAAGATAATCAAAGTTTCCCAACGCTGGCTATCGGCAATTATGTAGACAGAAGTGCGCCGGGATCGCCGTGGGGAACCTGTGATGACAATCAACTGCTACGTCCCAGCGATACCAGTAACAACGCACTGGTGTATGAACCAGCCTTCGCACTCTCACCCGGTTACTGCGCATTATCAATGTTGTTTACCGACTGGAATAAAACCGGTAAAGATGCCTTGCGCATTACTAACGACAGACACTATTACCGAGATGGTGAAGAACAGATGTGGCGTCTCGACAACGGCAAATTCCCTCGCTTGTACAGCAAAGCGGACGGATGGCAGCCATTGATTATTTGGGGCATGGGTATCGCGGAAGGAGACTTAAACGCCGATGGTTATCCTGAATACGTTTTAACATCGATGGGCGATACTAAAATTCAAAGTGTCGACACTATTCAAGCCAGCGAAGAAAACCGCCCTGCCTACGAAGACATTGCTTACGAACTTGGTGCCACGGCACATCGCCCTTATACCGGCGAACAAAGTAAACCTTCTACGGGTTGGCATGCACAGCTTGCCGACGTGAACAACGATAGTCTGCTCGATCTATACATCGCAAAAGGCAATGTGGAACAAATGGAAGACTTCGCCCAATACGACCCCGACAACCTGTTACTCGGTAACCACGATGGCAAGTTTGTGGAACACGGACACACAGCTGGTATCGATGCAGACCGACGCGGCCGCGGCGCCAGTGTTAGCGATTTCAATGCCGATGGTTTATTGGATATTCTGGTGGTTAACCGCTCGGCACCGGTGAGTTTATTTCGACATACCGGATATCAGCAAAATCCACTGGGTGGTAATTGGCTGGCGATTGAGCTTTCGCAACCCGGTGTTAACCCATCGGCAGTGGGTGCAAAGATCGCGATAAAAACCGGTAACAAAACACAAACGCGCCGAGTTCAGATTGGTGGTGGCCATGCTTCAGGTCAGCTGGGTTTTATCCATGTTGGTTTGGGCGTTGCAGAGCGTGCATCGGTGCGTGTGCAGTGGCCCGACGGACAATGGAGCCCAGCTTATCGTGTGTTTGCAAACAACTTTGCTCTATTAAAACGCGGCTCTGAACACATCAGTTACTGGTATCCGCCAGAGCAAGTAAACGCACAAGCGCAGTCACAAGCGCAGACACAAGCGCAATCACAAGCGAACGCACAATCTCAAGCGAACGCGCCAGCACAGTCACCAGTAAGATCACAGGAGAAATAGCGTGTACATCGGCATCGACCTTGGCACATCGAGTGTAAAAAGCATTCTGATCGATGAACAACAAACTGTGTTGGCATCGGCAACGGCGGAACTCAGCGTTAGTCGCGAGCATGAAGGTTGGTCTGAGCAGGACCCTCAAAGTTGGCTCAGTGCTGTGGATACCACACTTAAAGCTATCGCCAACGAACAACACAAAGCCATGGCGGCAGTAAAAGGCATTGGCCTATCAGGCCATATGCACGGTGCAACGCTACTGGATAAAAACGACAACGTACTGCGTCCGTGCATTTTATGGAACGACACCCGCAGTCATGTGCAAGCTGAGCAACTAGACACCGAAGCATCACGTGCTCTGTGTGGCAACATCTTGTTCCCCGGTTTTACATCACCGAAAGTTGCCTGGGTTGCCGAGAACGAACCAACATTGTTTGACCAAATTGGCAAAGTACTACTGCCAAAAGATTACGTTCGTTTCTGGCTTAGCGGTGAGTTCGTGGCAGAGATGTCTGATGCTGCCGGTACTGGTTGGCTCGATGTGGCCAAACGCGATTGGTCTGACGAGTTGTTAGCCGCTGTAAACCTTGATCGTTCACACATGCCCTCATTAGTGGAAGGAACGCAAGTCTCTGCCAAACTCAAACCCGCTTTAGCAGAACAATATGGCATGAGCGCCAACGTGGTTATCGCGGGCGGTGCTGGCGATAATGCAGCTGCAGCTTGCGGCATGGGCACCACAAAGCCAGGCGATGCCTTTTTATCGTTAGGCACATCTGGTGTATTGTTTGCCGCTAACGATGCCTATCTACCGAATGCACAAAGCGCGGTGCACACGTTTTGTCATGCCTTACCTAATGTGTGGCATCAAATGGGCGTTATCCTTGCCGCAACCGACACACTTAACTGGTTGGCAACGCTCACCGGTAAAACACCTGCCGAACTCACCAAAGAGTTGGGAGAAAAACCGACAACACCGAGCGATATTATTTTTCTGCCTTACCTGGGTGGAGAACGCACGCCGCACAACGATGCCAAAGCCCGCGGCGTTTTTGTTGGCCTATCGCATAACAGCGATACTCAGGCGATGGTGCAAGCGGTTTTGCAAGGTGTCACGTTTGCTTTTCGCGATTGTCAGCAAGCCTTGTTAAACGCAGGCACCACCTTGGAAGATGCTTATGCGGTTGGTGGCGGTGCTAAATCGACTTACTGGTTAAACATGCTTTCGTCGGCACTCAACTTGCCGCTCAAGCTACCTGTGGACGGTGACTTTGGCGCAAGTTTAGGGGCGGCACGGCTTGCCATTGTGGCTGCTGAAAACGCCGATAGCGATGTGATTTGTACCCCACCTGCGGTCGATAAGCTCATAACACCGACTACCTCTTTATTTGACGCCTACGAAGAACAATACGATCGTTATCAAAAAACCTATCAGGCGCTTCGTTCGGTCATGTCTTAAGCTGTTGATAACAATAGCAATAATTTAGATATAACCAGGTTACATCTCTGGCACAGATATCGCTTCCAGACAGCTAAGTTACAGACCTTGCCCACTTAATTTTCCGGGCAAGCGTTCTGCACAACACGCCTTAAAAAGGCGAGCTTAGTAATT
>CALDTX010000204.1 GCA_937923565.1 uncultured Granulosicoccaceae bacterium
TGAGCAATGCATACAGCACCGCCACTGCCGCAGCCTCCGTTGGTGTGAATACACCCAACAAGATGCCACCTAAAATAATCACAGGTGTTAGCAATGGGAAAAAAGCTTTTAAAAACGCGCGACCCTTTTCGCGCCAGGTGGCACGTTTTGCGGCAACAGGAAATTTATAACGATTGGCCATAAAGCCAACCATCGCCATAAGACCAACACCCACCAAAATGCCAGGCACAATGCCGGCTAGAAATAACGCCGCAACACTCTCACCCATCACATAGGCGTAAATAATCATAATGCCCGACGGCGGAATAATAGGGCCGATAACCGAACTGGCGGCAGTAATCGCCGCAGCAAAGCGTCGGGTATAGCCCTGCTTTTCCATCGCCGGAATAAGCATCGAACCCAACGCAGATGTGTCGGCCACGGCTGAACCAGAAAGCCCTGCAAACAACATCGAAGACAATATGTTTACATGAGCCAACCCACCTCGTAAGTGGCCCATCATCGCTTGCGCGAACTCAACCAGGCGCATGGTAATACCGCCCTTGTTCATTAGCTCACCGGCGAGCATAAAAAACGGCACGGCCATTAACGGAAAGCTGTCCATGCCGTTATAAACGTTTCGGTATAACAGAGCAAGATCACGCTCTTGTCCGTTCAGTGCCAGCATAATCCCCGGCGCTGCCAGCATGCCAAAAAAAACCGGCAAACCGAGAAACAAAAACAATAGAAATAACGGGAGAAACCATGCAAGCATTAACTGACCCTCCCTATGCTACGCGACTCAGCAGTGATTTCTTCGCCAGTTTCATCAGTGGTGCTATTGTCGTTTAATGGCTTTAATGGTGCTACTTGAGAAGGATCGCCACCGAACAAGCTAATGATATTTCTGAGCATGAGCTCAATGTTAATTACGGTGAGCATGATCAATCCAATCCAAAGCGATGCGTACATGTAGGCAAGCTTGACTTTAATTGCGTCAAAGCCAATTAGATGCAATGGCAACTTAAGCGATGAGGACGCAAAAAGAAAACCGCTATTCACATGCTTGAAGCCTAGCTTAAGGCCCATCACCAGCACTAATAACGACAACATCAAAAGGAACAGCGATAGCAACGCAGCTGAACGTTTACCTAATAATTCAGGCAACATATCGATAGCCACGAATGCACCATGCCGATAAGCAACCGGTGCCATCAGGCCAGTCATCCAGAGCATACAAAAACGTGCAAGCTCGTCGGGCCAAGGCAGCGCATTATTTAATATGTAGCGAAAAAATACCTGAATAAGAATAGCGCACACCATCACAACAATGGCAACCAAAGCCACACCCTGACTTAGCGCTAACACTTTATTGTTGATAGCACTAATGAGCTTTAGCGGGACATGCAGTATTTTCAACGTACGCTACTCAACATAAGGGTTGAATAAACAATGGTTGAATAAATACATGCCATAAACACTGTTCTGCGAAGTATCACGCTACCTCTTGACCGTTGGCTAATGTATATAACTCAAACCAGGTTTCCCGGTCTATGGTTACCGACAAAGCGCTCGACAACTGCGCTATACGCTGCAAATTATTCGTGCCCATCACCG
Source organism: uncultured Granulosicoccaceae bacterium (assembly GCA_937923565.1). Lineage (GTDB taxonomy): Bacteria > Pseudomonadota > Gammaproteobacteria > Granulosicoccales > Granulosicoccaceae > Granulosicoccus. The sequence goes on from CALDTX010000204.1 coordinate 1,597, forward strand.
GCAAAATATTAGCTGGGTGTCGTAACAACCATGCAACGGCAATGGCATCTTCGCCTACACCGTGCTGTTCGGCTAAGCTCTGCATACGTTTGCGCAACGCTTGGTGTTCTGGCGCGATGTTGTTGCTGACTAATTCGCCCCCGGCTAGCGGAGACCAAGCCATCAATGGAATGTTGTGCTGTTGAAAAAAAGCAACATCGCCATTACTTAACGCCGCATTGGCTAATACATTCAATTCGATCTGATTTGTTTGTAAGGCATGGCTCATGCGCGATTGTAAAAGCGACCAGTCGTTTTGACGAAAGTTAGACACCCCCACTGCGCCTACTTTGCCACTGTTGATTAACGCGTCTAACGCAGCACCTGTTTCTTCTGCGTCCATTAAAGGATCGGGACGGTGCAGCAACAGAATATCAATGTGTTCTATGTTCATGTTCAACAACGAACCTTCTACACTGTGCGTAATGTACTGCGCAGAAGTGTCGTAATACTTAACACGTCGCTCAGGAAATTTTGTGGATAGCAGCTTGATGTCGCACTTGGTAACAATCTGCATTTTATCCCGCAGCGAAGGAGCAGCTTTTAACGCATGACCTAAAATTTGTTCGGATTGATAATCACCGTAAATATCGGCTTGATCAAACGTTGTAATGCCTTGCGACAAACACGATTCAATCTTTTGCTGCACATGCGCTGCAGATTGGTTTTCATCGTCGCCCAGCCGCCACATACCGTAAATAATGCGGCTAACTTCAAAACCATTGGGAAGTTTTACTCGATCCACTACACTCGTACTCCGGCCGCCAAAGGTGTTTGCGGCAACTCTGTTGGGACACGACCATATTCCTGTGGCAGTGAACAGGTTTTCAATTCAGGTAATACCAGTTTCCCGAAATGCTCGCATTCTTCCATGTGAGGATAACCCGAAAAGATAAACGAGCGTATGCCCATTTTCTGATAATTTTCCAGTTCTGTTAACACTTGATCTGCAGAACCAACCAAAGCAGCACCACAACCCGATCGTGCTCTACCAACACCTGTCCAAAGGTGCGGCTCAACATAGCCCGATTGATCAGCAGCCGTACGGTTTTTACTTTGCAGCGACACGCCAAGCGATGTTGCGTCTAACGCCCGTTCGCGTATTGCCTTACCTTGCTCATCATCAAGCTTTGATACCAGCTCATCCGCATATTCGCGTGCTTCGGCTTCAGTATCACGCACAATCATATGTACTCTTAAACCATAGTCTAAAACACGATCATATTTTTGCGCACAGGCATGCACCGCTTTCATCCTCTCAGCCAATTCGTCTTTCTTCTCTGGCCACATCAGATACACGTCGCAATGCTCGCCACACAGATCAAGCGCTGGCGGTGAATAGCCGCCAAAGTACAACAAGGGGCCACCGGTTTGGTACGGAACCGCAGGTTGTGTTGTGAGATTTTCAAAGTTATAGATTTCCCCTTTGAAATTTATTTCTGGCTGCGTCCAAGCTTGTTTTAATATTTCAACCACTTCTCTGGAGCGCTGATAGCGGTATCCGCTGTCGGCTTTTTCACCGGGGAAGTCGGATGAAATAATGTTAACGGTTAAGCGCCCTTCCAGCATGTGATCTAACGTTGCTAGGGTTCTGGCCAACATAATGGGCTGCATTTCACCACAACGTACAGCCGCCAACATGTTAATGTTTTCGGTTAAAGGCGCACAGCCGGCAACAAAACTCAGCGTGTCCTGCCCCACTTGGAATGACGATGGGCAAAGCACATTGCGATAGCCGAGTTTGTCTGCTTTTTGAACAATAGCCGAGGTGTTTTTCCAGCTCGAGCGATATGCACCATCGGGCTGGCCCAAATAACGATAATCGTCCGAGCACAAGGGAGCAAACCAGGACACTTCCGCCGCATCGAGATCAGCGGAATAAATGGGAACAATCGACATTTTAAACCTCACAGAGAGAATAGAATGAACTGTATCACTCGTGTATCAATTGGTCAACGCTATGCATAACTTATTAGCCTCCGATCAACTCAGGTTTTTACAGACCGATCAGCTCCGAATCGCCTACTTTGAACACGGTGACGCGAATGGTTGGCCCTGCATTCTTCTGCACGGATTTCCCTACGATGTGCTGTGCTACCAAGAATGCGTAAAACCGCTAGTGAACAGTGGCGCACGCGTGTATGTGCCGTACTTACGAGGCTTCGGACCTACTGAATTTATTTCGTCAACAACGATGCGCTCAGGTGAGCAAGCTGCCTTGGCAAATGATCTATTACAGTTCATGGATGCGCTGAACATTCGAAAAGCAACGCTGGGGGGTTTTGACTGGGGTGGCAGAGCGGCGTGCATCGTTGCCGCTATTCGGCCGGAACGCGTATACGCGTTGGTCACTGGCAATTCTTACAATATTCAAAATATTGCCAACGCGATGCAACCCGCCAGCGCCGAAGAGGAAGCCGGTTATTGGTATCAATACTATTTCCATAGCCAACGTGGCGAGTTGGGACTAACGCAAAATAGGCGGGAGATAGCACAGCTGTTGTGGTCTATGTGGTCGCCAACTTGGTCGTTCAGTCAGGAGGCATTCGATAACAGTGCAGCGTCTTTACACAACCCCGACTTTGTTGCAGTGGTTATTCATTCTTATCGCCATCGCTATGGTTTAGTGGAAGGAGATCCACACGTTGCTGCGATTGAAAAACAGTTGGTGAAACAGCCCGATATTACTGTGCCTACAGTTTGTATTGATGGCGATCGGAATGGTGTATCACTAAGCACTAAACACCATGCCAAGCATTTTACTCACGCCTACACCTACCGAGTGTTTGAAAATGCAGGGCATAATTTACCACAGGAAAAACCGCTGGAATGGGTTCAAGCCATTATGGATGCGCGTGAATTACAAAGCGATTGATAACTGTATTAATCGTCAATAAAACGTGCATCGGCTTTGCGTTGTATGACAGCTAACAACTCTTTATCTAACTCAGTGCCATCAACCACACCTACCATGATGCCTTTGTTACGGCTCTTGCCACGCATTCCTCTTATAGCATTCTCGGAACGTGTGGTTCGTTGGGAGGGGCGGCGTGCCCAGGCACCTAAACGCTCGTACATGAGTTCGATAATCGCTTTATGCTTTGGCTTATCCGATGCGCCTAAATCATTCAGCTCATTAGGGTCATTGGTTAAATCAAACAGCATAGGGCGGAAACCGCCATCGGCATGCATAAACTTCCATTGCTTATCGGCCACCATAAACAATCGTGCCTGGTAGGGCTCTAAGCCCAGCTTTACAGCCATGGGTGTCGCCGAGTAGTCATACTCGCTTATTGCATAGTCACGCCATTGTTCGGGTGTGTCGCCATGCAAAAATGGTAGCAGTGATTTTCCTTCAACAACGTGATCCGGCACGTCGCCACCAGCACAGCTGATAAACGTAGCCGCCAAGTCGATGCTCTCTACCAGTTCATCGCACACGGTACCGCGTGTGCTATCAGCCTCGGCAGACGGGTCGTAGATAATCAGCGGCACCTTGACCGATGGTTCATGAAATAAATCTTTTTCACCGAGCCAGTGGTCGCCTAAGTAATCACCATGATCAGACGTTACAACAATGAGTGTATCGTCCATACGACCGGTTTTTTCAAGATGATCAAACAGCACACCCAATTGATCGTCACATTGTTTGATCAAGCCCATGTACGCTGGCGTAATAGTTTCGCGCACACCTTCTTTACTAACAGCTTTTCCAATTGCATTGTTTAAAAATGCATCGTAAACCGGGTGGGCATCGATTTTTTCTGAATCGGCTCGTACTACCGGTATTAGATCATCCTCACCGTACATGCTGTGGTAAGGCTGAGGAACGATATAAGGCCAATGTGGTTTTATATAAGATAAATGGCAATGCCATGGTGGCGCATTGTTCTCGCTCATTTGATCAATAAAGCGAATGGCTTCTCGTGTTAGCCACGGTGTTTCGGAATCTTCTTCTTTAATGTTTGCAGGCTTTCCAGCATGCTTCATCATCCAACCCGACGCAATATCCATGTTGTCTTCTACACCGGAATTAGCGTAGTCGTGCCAGGGGTTATCGCCGGGGTATTGTTTCTCTTTTAAATAGTTATTGTAAGGTGATGGTTTAGGGTCGTACCAACCATCCGGGCCATGCGTCCAAAGCCCGTCGTCTCTGACGAACACATCGAAACCACATTCAGAAACCCTGGCACCGATAATGGAGTCTTCGCTGATGCCCAATCGTTGCATGCCTTCTTCATCGGCTTTCATGTGGGTTTTACCCACAAGCCACGAATTCATGCCCACTGCACGCAGGTGATCGGCCAATGTTTGTTCGCCAACTTTTAACGGGAAGTTGTTCCACGCGGCACCATGACTGTGAACATAACGGCCTGTGTAAAAACACATGCGCGAGGCACCGCAAATAGGCGATTGCACATAGCAACGAGAAAATCGCACCCCTTGGCTGGCCAGTTTATCCATGTGCGGCGTTTGTAAATGCGGGTGGCCCGCACAACTGAGGTAATCAAACCGCAGCTGATCAAACATAATAAACAGAATGTTGCGGGCTTTTTTCATCGAGCTACCTACTTAACGTTTCTATTGCATCGAATAGCGTGGTTGAGGAGCTTATAACCGAATACCCGGATTGCAACATGGTTTGATGATCATAAGGTGCAACCTTACCGCCTGCTTCTTCAATCATCAGTAAACCTGCCATGCAATCCCATGCAAACATGTGCGGTTCAACATAACCGATTAAGCGACCGGAGGCCACATACGCCAACATCAATGCACCTGAACCATTGCGATAAAACATACCGCCGGCGTCCATTAATTTTTTTATAGCCGCTATTGTATCGTCTGCATTAACTCGCGATGAATGACCAATTGCAACCGAACCTTGTGTGATGTCTGCAGCTTTAGAAACCTGCATTGGCTTTTCATTACAATAAGCGCCATGGCCTTTGCTAACGCTAAACGTTTCCCCGGCAATAGGGTCAACAATGACACCAAGCTGTGTGGCAGTATCGCTTACACAGGCGATAACCACACACCAACCCGGCATCGCATTCACAAAATTACTGGTGCCATCGATAGGATCGATAACCCAGGTATAGCCAGAGCTCCCTGTGACCTGACCGTGCTCTTCTCCAATAATGCCATCATTCGGGAACTCGGCCGCTAAGGCGTTTCTGATTTCTGTTTCAACCGACTTATCTGCGTTTGAAACCCAGTCCTGCGCACCTTTGACTTCAATGTTAAGTGAGGGGTTGTCGTTAAATAATACTAACGCAGATTGCGCCGCATTTTCAGCGATACGGGTTGCTGCATCGAGTCGCTCTTGATGACCAGCGCTCATGGCTACAACAGCTCCAGCGTTTTATAAATCACCGCTTGCGCTTGCTCCATGCCTTTTTCAATACTTTGCGATAATTCACTCACGTTAATGGCTCCGTCCCCTTTTCCGGCGGCTGGGTTTACGACGACGGCGCAGGTGGCGTAGGCGATGTCGAGCTCTCTGGCCAGCGCGGCTTCGGGCATGCCACTCAGGCCCACAATTGAGCATCCGTCGCGCTCCATTCGTTTGACTTCGGCCACTGTTTCCAAACGTGGCCCTTCGGCGGCTGCATAGGTTCCGTGATCGATCATGGGAATGCCCGCAGCCTCTGCTCCGTTAATTAAGGCTTGGCGCAAGGTATGATCGTAGGGGTAGCTAAAATCGATGTGTTTGATGCTGTCCTGGCCACCATCAACATAAGTGTTAACGCGGTTCTGCGTGTAGTCAATTATTTGATCGGGTATAACAACACAACCGGGCACACAGTCGTCTTCGATCCCACCAACCACACCCACTGCTAATACACTGCGCACGCCTACTGAATGCAAAGCCCAGATATTGGCGCAGTAGTTGACGGTATGCGCTGGAATGCGTTGCTTGCTGCCATGACGCGCCAGAAACACCACCGGCTTGCCATGCAATGTGCCAAACAACAACGGACAGGATGGCGCACCGTAAGGCGTTTTAACCATTTCACGACGTGTTATGTCCAGGCCTTTCATTCTGGCTAAACCCGTACCACCAATAATCGCAAGTGTTGTCATGGTTTTTTATTCCAATGTAATCGTCAGATGTTTAAATGTAAAAACTTTATAACCCAAGCAGCACTTGTATTGCTTTACACAGGTTTCAATAAAACAACCGCCATCGCAGCTATACCTTCTTCCCGGCCGCAAAAACCAAGCTGCTCGGTCGTGGTGGCTTTGATATTAACCGCGTTTAATGCCAGCTTAAGATCGGCTGCTATATTGGCTACCATAGCATTAATGTGCGGCGCCATTTTAGGCTGTTGCGCAATGATGGTTGCATCGATATTGACACATACCCAGCCTTGCTCAAGTACTTTCTCCATACACTGCGTAAGCAGCACTCGGCTATCGGCATTTTTATATTGTTGATCGGTATCAGGGAAATGTTTGCCAATATCCCCTAACGCTGCAGCGCCAAGCAAGGCGTCACTGATGGCATGTAGTAAAACATCACCATCGGAATGTGCAAGGAATGCTTTATTGTGAGCAATTCGCACACCACCGATCATTAAATGATCGCCGTCCTTGAACGCATGCACATCGTAACCCTGTCCTATTCGCATTATTCTATTCCGCGCTTTCTGTTGAATTTAACCAAGCTTTTGCAAGCGCTAAGTCCTGCGCTCGGGTAATTTTGAAATTCGCTTGCAAAGACTCTACTAACAAAGGCTGCACCCCGGCAAGCTCCATTGCACTGGCTTCATCGGTAATAACAGTAACCCTGTTTTCAACAGTAGCAGCATCACCTTGCTGCAATGCGTCGAGCAATAAGGCCGCACGAAACAATTGCGGCGTTTGCGCTTGCCACAATTTTTCTCGGTTAACGGTGCGTTCAACCGTGTGGTTTGTGTTGGCAAGCTTTAGTGTGTCCTGCACAGGCACAGCAAGTAGGCCGCCGTTATCAGGGTTGCCACTGCTAAAAACAGCATCAATCAAACGGTTGATATCATCAATACTTGTGAGCGGTCGGGCCGCATCGTGCACCAAAGCATAACTGCCATTAGGTGCATTATCGGCCACATACGATACACCGGCTGTTACCGACAACGCCCTACTGGCACCACCCAGCACACGGGTAATTTTTTCTTGTTGGCTACAAGCTAAAGTTGCCCAGTAAGTATCGTTGGCTGCAACCACAACGATTACCCGCTCAACACGCTTAACGCTCAGTAACGATTGAATGGTTCGTTCAAGAATGGTCTTACCGCAAAGCGATAGATATTGCTTAGGCTTATTGGCTAGCATGCGCTCGCCAATACCAGCGGCTGGCACCACCGCCCAGATAGTGGATTCACTCATGGATTGCCAGCTATCTCGGTTGTAGCAACCTTTAATATAACAACAACAGCATCGCTGCTACTGATCATTGCTGTTCACTACTAAAGGTGCTGCGCTACGTTCTATCAGTTGATTACCGTTAACATCTTTTTTGGTGCTGGCGGTGTCGTCTAAAATTACGCGCGTAGCGCCGTTTGGCACATCTTGCACCTTAACCGTTCTTGGTCGGTCTGGGTTAATCGCTGCAGCACCGGTGCCTGCTTGTTCACGCACAAACTGATAAAACGTTTCGTCTTCATCGATCATGCCCAGTTCAGACCGGGCACGTTCTTCAATGGCATCCAAACCACTTTTTAAATCGGCAACCTCAGCTTCAAGCGCTTGATTGCGACTGCGTAAGCGCTGAAGTTCAGCTTTTGTCTGATCGGCTTGTTTGTTTAAACGCCACACTTCCTGAATGCTGCCATCACCAAACCACAGGCGATACTGAAGCAACAGCAGCAACACGATTAACAGCCCGAGTAGGACTTTCATGCGTATCTATACTCTCAACACAATGTGTGAACTACAAAGATTGATTGAAAGCTGAAGCGCCAGCGTAAACGGCTCGATCACCCAAGGCTTCTTCAATGCGTAAAAGCTGATTATATTTTGCGATGCGATCGGAGCGCGACAATGAGCCCGTTTTAATTTGCTTGGCGTGAGTGGCAACCGATAAGTCTGCAATGGTGGTGTCTTCGGTTTCGCCAGAGCGATGCGAAGTTACCGTTGTGTAGCCAGCCTTGTGGGCCAAATCAATGGTTTCGAATGTTTCCGTTAAGGTGCCAATTTGATTCACCTTAACGAGTACCGAATTCGCCACGTTTTCTTCGATGCCGCGCTGCACAATTTTTGGGTTAGTCACAAATAGATCATCGCCCACTAACTGAATGCTGCTATTGAGTCGCTTTGATAAAATTTTCCAGCCATCCCAATCACTTTCATCAAGACCGTCTTCTATAGAAATAATGGGGTAACGGTTAACCCAGTCTTCGAGGTAATCAACAAACCCTGATGCATCGAATTCGCGGTTTTCAGAGGCCAGGTTATAAACACCGTTTTCATAAAATTCCGAACTGGCAACATCCAACGCAAGGTATACATCTTTACCGGCTTCGTAACCGGCTTTTTCAATGGCAACCAAAATGGTTTCGATGGCTTCTTCATTCGATGACAAGTTAGGTGCAAAGCCACCTTCATCACCAACGTTTGTGTTTAAACCACGCGATGTTAAAACACCACGCAAACTATGAAATATTTCAGCACCACAACGCAACGCTTCACGAAAGCTTGTGGCGCCTACTGGCATCACCATAAATTCTTGAAGGTCGACGCTGTTATCGGCATGCGATCCACCGTTAATGATATTCATCATTGGCACGGGTAAGGTTACCGCGTCATCACCACCCAAGTAGTGGTACAACATTTTGCCTTCATTGTTGGCAGCAGCGTGTGCGTTCGCCATAGACACACCCAACAGCGCATTTGCGCCAAGGTTCTCTTTGTTTTCAGAACCATCAAGCTCAAGCATGGTGCGATCGAGTGTTGCCTGGTCTAAGGCATCACAACCGATGACGGCGTCGCGAATAGCGCCGTTGATATTAGCAACAGCGGTTAAAACCCCTTTACCCAGGTAACGCGCTTTGTCGCCATCGCGCAGTTCTAACGCTTCGCGCGAACCTGTGGATGCACCCGAAGGTACAGCAGCCCGACCGGTAACACCGGATTCGAGCACAATATCTGCTTCAACAGTTGGATTACCACGGGAGTCCATTACCTCACGCGCTTTTACATCAACGATACGTGTTTTCATTAAATGCCTACAGTCAAACTAATGTATGTGTAAATTTGTATGTGTAAATTTATAGTGTGCTTTCTATGAATGGCTGTTGCTTAACCAAGCGGTCGACGCTGATGAGCGTTTCAAGCAAATCGGCCATTTGGCCCAGGGGCCAGGCGTTGGGCCCGTCGCACAACGCTTTTTCAGGATTGGGGTGAGTTTCCATAAACAAGCCGGATACACCTGCTGCTACTGCTGCACGCGCCAATACGGGAACGAATTGTCGTTCACCACCTGAAGAGTCACCGTTGCCGCCGGGCAACTGCACTGAGTGAGTTGCATCAAAAACCACCGGACAATCAGTGGCTCGCATAATCGCCAGCCCTCGCATATCAGATACCAAATTATGGTAACCAAACGATGCACCACGCTCACAAACCATAATGTGCTCATTGCCGACAGCACGTGCTTTTTCTACCACATTGAGCATGTCGCCCGGTGCCAGAAACTGCCCTTTTTTAATATTAACCGGCAAACCGGTTTTAGCAACGCGTTGAATAAAATTGGTTTGTCGGCATAAAAAAGCCGGCGTTTGCAATACATCAACAACGTTTGCAACCTCGTCCATAGGTGTGTCTTCATGCACATCGGTAATAACAGGCACACCAATATCGTCTTTGACTTTTTGCAGTATGCGTAACCCTTCTTCTAAACCCGGTCCGCGAAAGCTCGACGCCGATGAACGGTTAGCTTTATCCAAAGAAGACTTATAAATAAAAGGTACACCCAATGTTTGAGTGATTTCTTTTAGGGCAATCGCCGTTTCAATAGCCAGTTTTTCAGACTCGATAACGCAAGGTCCGGCTATTAGAAACAGCGGTTTGTTGATGCCAACATCGAAGCCGCAAAGATCCATTAGCTCTGTACCGTTTCAGCAGTTTGGGTCGATGCAGCTTTCGGCTTGGCCGAGCTACTGGCTTGATCCGACTGCGCAGACAGGGCTGCCGCAATAAAACTGGTGAATAAAGGATGGCCATCGCGAGGGTTGGATGTGTATTCGGGATGAAACTGGCAACCCACAAACCAACGGTGATCTTTGAGCTCTATCATTTCCACTAAACCCAGCTCATCGCTGGAGCGTGCAGAGATAGTTAAGCCAGCTTCAACCAAACGGTCGGCATAGTTATCGTTAAATTCAAACCGGTGGCGGTGCCGCTCAACCACTTCGGTAGAGCCGTAAATGTCGGCAGCGAGTGAGTCGGTTTGCAGCTCACATAGCTGACCGCCCAAGCGCATCGTGCCGCCAAGGTCTGAATCGTTATCGCGAATAACCGTTTTACCGTTTCGATCTTTCCATTCAGTGATTAATGCGATTACCGGATCTTCGGTGGTTCGATCAAACTCACTGCTGTTAGCGTTTTCAATGTCTGCCAAGTTTCTCGCACAATCGATAACAGCGACTTGCATGCCTAAACAAATTCCCAAGTAAGGTACATTGTTTTCACGTGCATAGCGTGCCGCTGCAATTTTACCTTCCACACCGCGCGTACCGAAACCGCCTGGAACCAGAATAGCGTCGACTTCAGAGAGCGCTTGCATATCGCCACGTTCAAGTTTTTCGGCATCGAGGTATCTTATTTCAACCCGGCTATCGGTTTTAATACCGGCATGGGTTAAGGCTTCGTTTAATGACTTATAAGATTCGGTTAGCTCAGTGTACTTACCGACCATCCCAATGGTTACCGATTTAGTGGGGTGCAAAATGCCCTGCACTACCGCATCCCATTCTGAAAGGTCGGCCTTGGGTAAAGTTAAACCGAAATGTTCAACCACCAGCGTATCCAGGTTTTGATCATGCAGCATTCTAGGAATGTCATAAATACAGCTGACATCGGTTGCCGCAATAACGGCCTTCTCTTGCACATTGGTGAACAATGCAATTTTACGCCGGTCACCATCGGGTAACGGACGATCGCAGCGGCAAAGCAAAATGTCGGGTTGAATACCGATTGAGCGAAGCTCTTTAACCGAGTGCTGTGTAGGCTTGGTTTTGATTTCACCGGCAGTTGCGATGTAAGGTACCAGCGTTAAGTGGATAAAGATGGTGTTTTCCCGGCCCAACTCCACGCCCATTTGTCGAATGGCTTCCAAAAACGGCAGCGACTCAATATCGCCAACGGTGCCGCCAATTTCAACCAATGCAACATCGGCATCACCAGCACCCACAATAATACGACGACGAATTTCATCGGTTATATGCGGAATAACCTGCACAGTGGCGCCAAGATAATTGCCACGGCGCTCGTTGGATATAACCGTTTCGTAAACACGACCTGTGGTGAAATTATTTTTCTGGCTGGTTTGAATTCGCACGAAGCGTTCGTAGTGGCCTAAATCCAGATCGGTTTCAGCGCCGTCATGTGTGACGAACACTTCACCATGCTGATAAGGGCTCATTGTGCCCGGATCGACATTAATGTAAGGGTCTAGTTTGAGCATCGCGACTTTCAAACCGCGTGCCTCCAGCAAAGCAGCTAGAGAAGCCCCTGAAATGCCTTTACCAAGGGACGAAACCACGCCGCCGGTCACGAAGATGTAACGTGTCATAAATTGCTGCTAACTTAATGCGCGCATGCACATATTTTGTACAGATTGCGCCGAGGTTTGAGTCTGTCAGCATGAGCTGACGCGGAAGGCTTGTTCGCCCCAGAATGGACGTAAAGTTTACCAGATAGCGGCACGCCAAACAATTGCCCTAAATGAATTATGCTATTTCCGTCACCGAACGAAAGTCCACGGCCACCGCAATTTTCCACACGGCTGCCAAGCGTTCGTTAACATATAACAGCGGTATTGCATCCCTTTTCCACGGAGGAACCGCTGATTCTTGTAATAATTTTTTTACCGCCTTATGAAACGCAGGCTCGCCCAGTTTGATCAATTCGCCGCCTGCGCGGTTTTTCACAACCACCCGTGCGCTTTCAGGCAACTCAATGCCTTGCTCGCGGCATTCACTGGCGCGCAAGGTCATGTCAATTTCGGCAATATATAAGTTATTAAACGGAGGTAGCCATTCGTATTCATAGGGGCCCGAATCGGTATGCGGCTCAAGTAAATAAAGTCGGTCACGGTGGCGTCTGAATTCGTAATCGCGCACATTCACAATGCCGGTGGAATCGGCGCGTGCCGCAATCAAGCTTGACATCACTTCCGATAAGTCTTGTAAACGCGGCATACGCAAACCCGCTTGCCTAACCCACAGACGCAGCACATTGAAGGCTCGTTCACGCGGCAACACGTTCACTTCAGACACACTGAGTTCGTTACTGCCACGAATGCGTACAACGTCGAGATCTTCCTGCGCCAAGCCCAGCAAAGTTTGACTAGCTGCAGCACTTCTTGCCGCAGAACGACTCAGCGTTTGCGCTGCCGAAGGCCAGCGTTGCTGCAGCAACGGCAAAACTTCTTGCCGCAGAAAATTCCGGTCGAAGCGTGTATCCGCATTTGACGGGTCCTCGATCCAGCTAAGACTCTGCTTTTGCGCGTAGTCGAGCAAACTTTCACGGAAACAGTTTAAAAACGGCCTGGCCATATAGCCACCCGCAAACGTACGCTTGCGCGGGATGGAAGCCAGCCCATCCGGACCACTACCGCGCAGCGCCTGTAACAGAAAAGTTTCGGCTTGATCGTCTGCGTGCTGCGCCAAAAGCAGTTGCTCTTTAGGCATTAAATGCTCTGCAAACGCTGCGTACCGCGCCGCGCGCGCTCCAGCCTCAGGCCCTTCCGGGTTTTCATCGACCAGCACTTTTTTGATAACAACCGGTACGCCTAAGGAGTCACAAACGAATTCGCAGTGCTGTGCCCAATAATCGCTATCCGGGTTTAGTCCGTGATTAATGTGCACGGCTCGCACGCGCGCCTGGTTATTGCCATCGAGCAATTGAGCCACAGTGTGTAACAGTACATGCGAATCCATGCCACCACTAAAGGCCACACAAAAGTGTGTTTGATCGGGTTGGGAACCCACATACTGCGCCAGCGCTTCAACTGGCGAGCGCGGCTGCTTCTTCACGAGTTTTGTTTATATTGACCGTAACCACGAAGCTTTGCAGTTCGCGCCGACATTAGCGCATCGACGGGTAAAGAACTTAGCCGTGCCAGCTCTTCCGTTAATGCCGTTTGTAAAGACTCAGCCGTGGCTTGCGCATCGCGGTGAGCACCACCCAGTGGTTCCTCGACAACACGATCTACCAAACCTAATTCGAGTAATCGCTCAGAGGTAACGCCCATCGCTACTGCCGCATCTGAAGCACGATCTGCGCTTTTATATAAAATAGACGCACAGCCTTCAGGGCTGATAACGGAGTAAATGCTGTATTGCAGCATCATGACTTGATCGCCAACACCAATGGCTAAAGCACCACCAGAACCCCCTTCACCAATAACCGTGCAAATGATGGGCGTTTTTAGATCGGCCATAACGAATAAATTACGGGCAATGGCTTCACTCTGCCCTCTTTCTTCGGCACCGACGCCCGGGTATGCGCCCGGCGTATCTATAAAGGTAAGGACCGGTAATTTAAAACGCTCTGCTAATTCCATTAAGCGTTTGGCCTTACGGTACCCTTCCGGGCGAGGCATACCAAAGTTGTGTTTAATTTTTTCTTTGGTGTCCCGACCTTTTTCGTGCCCGATCACCACAACCGGTTTTCCATGCAGACGCGCAATGCCACCAACAATAGCGGCATCATCACCATAAAGCCTGTCGCCGTGCAGCTCATCGAAATCAGTGAACACGTTGTCGATGTAAAAGCGAGAGTAAGGTCGCTGGGGGTGGCGCGCTAGCTGAGTAATTTGCCAAGCGCTGAGTTTGCTAAAAATATTCTGCGTTAGGGAATCGCACTTGTTTTCAAGGCGCTCGATTTCCTCGCTGATATTGATATCTGCGCCATCCGAGGCGTACTGAAGCTCTCGTATTTTCGCCTGAAGTTCAGCGATAGGTTGTTCAAAATCGAGAAAGTTCGGGTTCATTTTTTTTATTGCCGACATCTGCTGCGTCAGGGGATATTCTAACGCAGGCTAAGGGGTTCGGTGTAATTGATTGACATAATTCAGTACACCAATTCGACGCTGCCTTCCCCGGTTAATTCGCTTAAACTGTGAAGTAATTCGGGGCCTGGATCTACCGCCCACTGTAAGCCCGCTTTAATGCGAGCACTGGCCTGCCCGTTGGTGTAGTCAAAACAAACCGGTGTTGTGCCACTTTTATAGTTGGACAGCATATCCACCAATTTACTCAAGCCTTGTTCACGAATGTGCTCTGAGCGCAAACTAATGACTAATCGGCGAGCAAAGCGTGCTCTGGCCTGCGCGATATCGTAGATTTCACGCGCACGAATTTTAAAGCCACCGTTGAACTCATCGGGGCTGATATCACCGTCTACGATGAGCACGTCGTCTTTTACAATCATGTGAGCGCTGTTGTCTATCAGCTCTCCATTAAGAACAACCTCTAAACGGGCCGACTTGTCATCTAAGGTAACAAACGCCATTTTTCGACCCTGAATATCCCGAAAGCGTATCGCCATAACCAAACCAGCGGCAATCACAGGCACGCCTCGTTGTCGGTAAGACGGACCAGAGTCGCCAGTACCGGCTTTTCCACACAATTGTTTGAGTCTGCCGTGAGTGAATTTTCCTAATTCGTTGAGGTATTCATTAATTGGATGACCCGTAAGGTACAAACCCAGCGTTTCTTTTTCGGCTTGTAAGCGTTTTCTATCGGTCCAAGCGGGCACAAAAGGCATGCCGCTGCCAGCACCCGTGGTTTCAGATGCTGCGGCATCATTGGCTTCAAGCCCGAACAAGTCAACTTGACCAGCAGCAAGATCACGATGATATTGATCGGCACCGTGCAAAGCATCACCCAAATAGTTCCACAGGGAAGCACGGTTTGGCCCTAAAGCATCGGCAGCACCTGATCGGATGAGCGCTTCTAGCACTCGCTTGTTCACGCTGCCTGGATCTGCACGTCTGCATAGATCGTCTAAGTCTGAATAGATACCATTGTTGTCTCTTTCAACAAGCACATTGTGCAAAGCCGCTTCACCCAC